>JBFIHZ010000048.1:0-17325 GCA_041601535.1 Lysobacterales bacterium
ATCAATGGCGGCTTTGATGCCGGTACGCCGCTGTATCAGTTCCTCGGCCTGGAATCGCCAGCTGACGGGGCAGCAGAATTGCCCATGGGTGGCCTGTCGAAACTGCTGGAACAAGGGATACGCTTTCTGTCCACCGGGGAAATGCGCCGGGCGCTGATCTGTCGCGCGGTATTGGCCAGGCCCTCGCTACTGATGCTGGATGAGCCTTTCGACGGACTGGACGTGCAGGCGCGCGCCGACATGCGGGCCCTGATCCGTCAGCTGATGCAGCAGGGTCAGCCAACACTGATGATCCTCAACCGTCAGAGTGAAATTTTACCGGAACATACTCATGTGGGCGTATTCCGGGATCAGCAGCTGATTTTTTCCGCCAGCCGGCAGCAGTGGGAGCAACAACGCGAAGCGCTCACTGCGGCCATCGACCACGGCAAACCGGTTCCCGGACCACTGCCTGGCACCGTCTACCCACCGTCGGATGAACCGTTAGTGGAGATGCACGATGTAACCGTGCGCTACGGTGACAAGACCGTACTGGACCGGTTGAGCTGGCAAGTAAACGCGGGTGAGCACTGGCAGATTTCCGGACCAAATGGTGCTGGAAAATCCACCCTGCTCAACCTGGTCAGCGGTGATAATCCGCAGGCCTACCGCAACGACATTCGCATGTTTGGCCGGCGCCGTGGGACGGGTGAAACTGTTTGGGATATCAAGCAGAAAGTGGGAATTGTTTCACCCCAACTGCAGCTCAGTTACCGCGTGGCGGTCAGCGCCAGGATGTGCATCCTGTCCGGCCTGTTTGACTCGATCGGCATCTACCGCAATGTTGATCCCATGCATCGACTGCTGGCGGACCGCTGGCTGGACTACCTCGGCATGAGCGACCGGGCCACGCAACCATTCAACCGGTTTTCGTACGGCGAGCAGCGGCTGCTGCTGATTGCCCGTGGCCTGATCAAGCATCCACCGCTTTTGATACTGGATGAGCCCTGCCAGGGCCTGGATGACGCCAACCGTCTGCGGGTATTGGATCTGCTGGGCGAGTTCGCCAACGGTACACAGTCCACACTGCTGTACGTGACGCACCTGCGCGAAGACCGCATCAAAGGCATCAACCGGCAACTGGAATTTGTGCCAATGGGCGAGGGATACACCGTGCGCCAGCACGACTGACTCCAGACCTTCTGATTGATTTGCGGTTTGTGCAAGCCGCAACCTGCAATGGCGACCGTTACTACGCCTCGTCGGCGCCGCGCGTTTCCACTTCCATTAAACGTAATTCTTGCGAACAGTGACTGCAGACCACCTGGCCGACGGCCGGCTGCCCGCAAGTTCGGTGCGTCAACGAGATGGAAGCCACACGGTCGCGCACCAGCCAGCGTTCTGCCCATTGGTGCAGGGTAAACGCCGAGTAGTACAAAGCACGCCCTTTTTCAGTGAGGCGATAGGAGTAGCGAACCGGGTTATTCTGATATGGAGTACGTTCGAACAGACCCGAGCGCATCAACAAACGCAGGCGGTCCGCCAGTGTGTTCGTGGGAATCAACAGAGCCAACTGGATGTCAGCATAGCGATCCAGCCCAAAATAGGCAGCCGCCTGAACCAGAGAAGTCCAGCGGTCACCGATTACGTCGATAACGTTGATGACCTGTTCATCTTCACACTCACGCCCGTGGCTGGCCAGATGCAGGCTGTGACGCCGTGGTTGCCGGGCCAGCCGCTCATCAAACCCTTCCACCGCGTCTACCTGAATGGTGCTGATGGAAATGTCGTTGCTACAGTGCTGACAAACCAGGGTTGGCAGCATGGCATGGCCACAAGTACGGTGAAACAGAACCGGGGGCAGGTTGAAGTCACCGCCGTAACGATGCTCCCACAACCAATACATCAGTGCGGTGGCATACAAGTCCTCGCCCATCCGCGTCAGCCGGTATTCGTAACGCACCGGGCGATCACGGTACGGGTGCTTGTGCAAAATGCCCTTTTTAACCAATGCAAGCAAGCGGTTGGTCAGCATATTCCTGCTGGCTCCGGTTGCAGCCAGAAGTTCCCCAAACTGATTTGTGCCAAGAAATATTTCTTTCAGAATCAGTGATGACCAACGATCACCTAGCGCCTCAAACGCCAGCGCCACCTGGCTGCAACGCAACAGTACGCCGGTGCGTTCAGCGCCCACTCGGCGGGCAATGCTGCCAATGCGTCGGGCCGCTGCCTGTTTTGGGGTGTCAGCATTCCGGGATGCAGCTGCTGCCGCCGGGAGATCATCACCGCCAGCGCCCGGTGAATGCGTGGAGTTTGGTTTTTGCGTCAACCTGACCCCCTGGTCGCGTTCATTCATTCGAATGGGCCGGGCTTGCGGCCACCTGCCTGACAATAGCCTATAACATCCCCAAGTGAAAAAATACGGGGCACACCCGGTGCGGCCTGACCGCGGGGCAAGTGGGTGGCCCCGTATCTGTAAACTCAGGTTACCTGTCTAATCCACCGGAACACGTGCGCTGTTTTCACACACGACCAGCCATCGGTCATCTTTCTTCCTGAACACCTGATCCGTCGCACCTGCAACACATTCGTGTTCAAACTCATGTGTCCAGTGATAGGTTGCAATGCCGATATCCTCCGCCAGCATGATAACGTCGATGTCAAACAGGGTGGTTATCCCCATGGCCCCTGGCGGAAAGCCAGCCTGGTACACTTGACGCATGGATGCCAGGCCCTTGTACCAGCGCCCTTTCATTGACCAACGCATGTCCTCCCCTGGCCAGTAGTTCAGAAAATACTGTTGTTGCCTTTCACCATTCCAGTCATCAAACATGGTGGCCAGGACGTTTCTGATTTCCTGTTGTGGAGTAGTCACTTCAATGCTCCTGTGAATTCAGAAAGAATAGGTAAAATCAACGCCATAAGTTCGCGGTGGCCCCCAGACTTCCACCAGGTCTCCAAGAAATGGCAATCCCAATTGCGAATACAACTCGTCCGTCAGGTTCTTGCCCCACAAGGTAAGCGCCCAATTGGCATTGGCAGGCTGCAAGCGCAGGGAAGCATCCAGCAGACCGTAACCCGGTTCATAGCTGACGTTATCCGGCCCCCAATACAGCTTGTCCTGGTAGGTGTAATTCAACCGCGCGACCAGGCCATCGGCCCACTGCCCCACCGTCATCGCATAATCCAAGCCCAGGTTGTATTTGAATTTGGGCGTACGTTGCATGGTATTGCCGTCATAGACATGACCAGCAAGATCATCGTAGTCGGTATATTCCGGATCCAACAGCGAACCTGAGGCCCGCAGCGTCAGACTTTCAGTAGCCAGGGCCGTGATCTCCACCTCCAGCCCCTGGATACGCGCTCCGCCCGCATTGGATGTGATCAGGCACAAGCAGGTCAGATCGGTACGCTGCGCCTGCAGATCGGTATAGTCCATTCTGAAAACCGCCGCGTTCAACCTCAGCCGGCGATCAAACAGGTCTGATTTCAGCCCCAACTCGTAGTTGGTTACATATTCAGGGTCAAACGAAATCGTCGCCGCTTCCGGTGTGGGAGGAATAAAATCCCAACCGCCTCCTTTGAATCCCCGCGCGATGCTGGCGTAATACATGACGGAATCGTTCTGCCGGTACTCAAGTACACCCTGTGGTGTTACCGCTGTCCAGTCTTCGTCATACGCCGAGGTCCAGGTGGTGCCCGTTCCACCGCGGAATGGCGTTACACACGCACCGTCTCCGCCATCATCGAGACAGGTGGAGACTTTTCTGCCTTTTTTGTCATCCCGGGTGTAACGGATACCCGCGGTAAGCTTGAAACCATTGCCAAAATCGTATCCACCCTGGGCAAAAACTGCGGCGGTACTGATCTTGGCGGAAGCGTCATAAAAACTGTGGCCACTGAATACCGTGATGGCGGAATGGGTGGATGCAATATGCTGGTATGGCCGGGCGATATTATCGTGCTGGTAGTATGCGCCCACCAGCCAGTCAAATGCCGAGTCATCATAATTTGAAGCCAGGCGAATTTCCTGGCTGAAGGTACGCGGTGTTTCAGTCTGAAATACAAACGTATCCACGATGGACGGAGGCGATCCAAACCCAATCTGGTTATAGCCCCAGTCAGCTTTCGAATCGCGGAAGGCGCTGATGGATGTTAGTGTTGCCGTTCTGCTGATCTCCCAATCGACACGCAGGCTGGCACCAAACGAATCACGCTCGACATATTCTGCCTGCGGGCTTTCATCCTGGCGAGGACCCAGTCCATTGGCTGTGCGATACGCGCCAAGCGTGCCAATGCCGTCTATTGCCGGATCATCAATGGCTGCCCGGATAGTTCCATTGCTTTCATCATGGCCGTAGTCCAGAGACAGCAGTGCACGCACCGTTCCATCCCCACGCTCATATAAAAACTGCGCACGTCCCTGAAAGGACTTGAGGTCGTCCAGGTCGCGGTTCAGCAGGACGTTCTCGTTGTACCCGGAGCGGTTCCGTACCTGAAATGAAAACCGCGCCGCTACTTCCTCTGACAATGCGCCGGTGAAATAACCATTGGCCATAAAACTTTCGTAGTTACCAAACGAAACCGTCGTCTGCCCGCTACGCGTGAAGCTGGGTTTGGCGGTAATCACGCTGAGAGCGCCACCCACAACGTTTTTACCCAGCAATACACCCTGCGGGCCGCGAATGATTTCTATCCGTTCCAAATCGTAGAAATCCGTGAAGGCTGAGCCCATTCTCGGGGCATAGACTTCATCCACGAACATTCCCACTGAAGGTTCAGCGGATGCATCGTTTAATTTCACGCTGACGATACCCCGAATATTCAATTGTTGTGAAACCGCTGAGTCCTGGGTCATGTTGAAAGAAGGAACACTCGCTGCCAGTGACCACAAATCGGTGACCCGGTCGCGTTGCAGGTCAGCACCCGAAATCGCGCTGATGGCCGCGGCAACATCCTGCAGGTTTTCCGCACGCTTTTGAGCGGTGACGATAATTTCCTCGATAAAAAACCCATCGGGCTCTGCAGACTCACTGCTCTGCTCCGCGGCAGCGGCTGTAAGCGTAAATAAACAGGTCGACAGCAGCATGCTGCAAGCGAGACCTACATATTGAAAGCATTGTTTCCCCGGCATTTCCTTCACCCTCCATCGATTGCTACCACCCGAATCACCGGTTCCGGCAACCAGCGCAACCCGGCCGATCCCAATAATTCACTGGCTTACAATGTAACTTGCAAAACAAGACTCGTCAATCTGACATCGATGGAAAAACGGTATCCTGAGGATATGCAGCCACTTGACAAACCCCATATGGAAGTAGAGAGAAACTCTATATGTTTGTTTTTACGCTTTTTTATTTGAATAATATTTCAGAATGGAAAACCCCGAATGAAAGAATAATCCCCTACCCGCGCACCAATCCATACTTTCATTATTGGACTCTTGGTAGCTAAATGCCATTGGATTGCGGCTGCTGCTGAGCAGAGCAGAAAACTGGGGAAACCCCGATAAGGCCTCCCTGGTCTGTTTGCTCAAGTTAAACCCCGGACGGGGATATCAGGTACACTGACTTTCCCTGTGGACGCAGCCCCAGCCGATGTCAGCAGGCAGGCGGCCTGGTCTACACGCCCGCCGCAACGCCTTGGCTAACTTTCCGGACAACCATTGGCCTGACCCGTGATATTTGACTTACATTCCCACACTAGTCACTCCGATGGTTCGCTGATCACGGACGATCTGCTGGAACGTGCGGCGGCGAATAACGTTGCAGTCCTTGCCATAACCGATCACGACACCGTTGAGGCCCACCTTTGCAGCCCCGGCAAGCACCACGCGGTTACCCTGCTCGCTGGTGTCGAGTTTTCAACGCAATGGGAAAACACCGGTATACACGTGCTGGGCCTGAATATTGATCCCGCCAGCGAGGCAATGACCCATGCCACCCGGCTGCAGAGCGAGGCCAGGTATCAACGCGCCGAGCAAATCAGTGCCAACCTGAAAAAACTGGGCATCGAAAACGCGCTGCAAGGTGCCAGGCAACATGCGCCAGGCCATTACCTAGGACGCCCGCATTTTGCCCGCTACCTGGTGGAATCCGGCCGGTCACACGACATGGCGGCCGCATTCAAAAAATATTTGGGTGCCGGCAAGGCCGGGGACGTCAGGCAGCATTGGGCCGAACTGCCAACAATTGTCGAGTGGATTCGGGCGGCCAACGGTATTGCCGTGCTGGCCCACCCGTTGAAATACAAACTCACGCGCACCCGTTTGAAACGCCTGCTGAGCGCATTCAAACAGGCAGGTGGTGAAGGCATGGAAGTGGTGTCCGGCCAGCAAACCACGCAGCAAACGGCCGATATGGCCCGCTTGTGCGAACTCAATGGCATGCTGGCTTCCTGCGGCTCCGATTTTCATATGCCCGGTAAGCCCTGGGCTGAACTGGGCGCTTTCACCCCTTTACCGGATTACCTGACCCCGGTATGGGAACGATTCTGAGCACCGGTTAGAGCTTACTCCGGCCACTCCCGGTACGGCCCGACCCGAGTGCATCAATGCCGCTGCGCTTTCAATCTGAATCCATCCAATTGGCGTTATACTTGCCTTGCCGCCCCCTTCATCACTGACCGCGGCAATAACCAAGGCAAACAAAACGAGGGTATACATGATGAACGAGACCGGAACGGGCCACGATGAACATCAAACCCCACCTGCAGCTGATCCTGGTGGGACACCAGCCGCTGCTGACACGCGCGAGCGGGATACCAGGCAATGGGCCATGTTCATACACTTCTCCATCCTGGCCGGATGGGTCATACCACTGGCGGGACTGATTGTTCCAATACTGCTCTGGCAGCTGAAGAAAGATGAGTTGCCGGGTATCGTGCCCCATGCCCACATCGTACTGAACTGGATCGTCTCGTCGCTGGTTTACGGGATGATCTGCTTCATTCTGATTTTTCTGGTGATCGGCATACCGCTGTTGTTTGCGCTGTGCATCGTCACCATTGTTTTCTCGGTGATCGGCGGCCTGAAAGCCAATGATGGAATTGTCTGGGAATACCCGTTCACCCTGATCAAAGTCTTCAAGTAAAGCTGCGGCTACGGGGCTGACGATTATTCAGCCTCATGGTGAAACATCACCCCGGCAGATGCGCCGGGGTGATGTAACGGTCAATTGAGTCACCCCTTGCAGTTATCGGGCAACAGGTCGACGGGGATGCCGTTGGAGCCACAGCTCCAGGTCACAGCGTACTCACCACCTTTATTGGAATTCCCGGCAAGGAAAATATATTGCTCGTCACCCGACGGGTTCTCCACCACGCCTTCATTAAGATAAACCAGCACGGCAACCTCGTTGTTCCGGAAACCGGTTTTTACCTGTAAATCGCGCACGAATTTGGGCTTGGACAGCGTCGTGGTTCTGGCGGTGGCCGCTTCAGTATCATTGCTGGGAAAACGGTTGCTGGTCATGTAAAACTCGGCCAGTTTGCGCCGGGATTCGCCCGCCAGGTTAAGCGCCTCGGTAATTTTCGACTTGTTAACAAAGGCTTTGTACTTGGGTACGGCAACTAATGAAATGCCGGCAATGATGGCGGCAGCCAGAATCAGCTGCAATCCGCCGAAACCTGCTTGGCGCTTGTTCATGAAACCCTCCTTTTGATGACACGATCGCCGGCCCTGCGATGGGCCTGAATAATTTTAGCAATTTTTGTGCCAATCATGCATAGCGTTATTTTTAATGATATTTTTTGAACATGACCGCCCTGGTTCGCGGAAAAAGTAACCATCTCTGTCATTTGATGACATTAATTTTCACCCCGATCTGCCGGCACTGGCCCATTTGGCCTGGCTGATACGGGCACCCCTTCACCCGCCATGAGAAGCCGCCCGGGTTGCGCCCGTTTCATGCCCTGTATAACGCTGCGGTCTGGTACTTCGATGGCGCCAGCGCCGCGTCAACCGCGGCCGGTCCGGACTATGGGACGGTTTACGTTTATGATGTGGCGCCATCATCTCCCCTGGTTTGAGGAATACTCCATGCATTTACCCGCCCGATCTATCCTGCTGTTGATTGGTATCCTGCTGTTATCCGTTTCACCTGCAACCGTTCAAGCTGACGGCGTACGTGCCAGAGACCTTGGTATCCCTTTTGACGGTACACCCGGTGAACTCAACGCCATCACCGATGTGGCTGGCGTGGAAGTAGGACAGGTCACGCTGGTAGAAGGCGATGGTGCGGTGGTGGTCGGCGAGGGTCCGGTGCGCACCGGCGTTACCGTGGTACATCCGCGCGGCAAACAGTCCACCGACCCGGTATTTGCCGGCTGGTTCACGCTGAATGCATCCGGCGAAATGACTGGCACCACCTGGCTGGAAGAACGCGGTCTGATTGATGGCCCCATCGCCATCACCAACACGCATAGCGTCGGCGTAGTACGCGACGCCGCCGTGGCATGGATGGTGCAGCAGGGCTGGCCGGCCGCCTGGCACGCCCCGGTGGTGGCCGAAACCTATGATGGCGCATTGAACGACATCAACGGTTTTCATGTAACGCGCGAACACGCCTTGACTGCCATGCAGAACGCCAGGACCGGACCGGTCGATGAAGGTGTGGTTGGTGGTGGCACCGGCATGATATGCAATGGCTTCAAGGGAGGTATTGGAACCTCGTCCAGGCAATTCAAGCTGGACAACAAATCATTCACAGTCGGCGTGCTGGTGCAATGTAATTACAATTGGAGCGGGCGGGGATTCGAGCTGGCGGGTCAACGCGTGGATCTGCAACTGCCCATTGGCGCGCACTGCTTCAGTGACCGCTCGGTAGAGCGCCATGTTGACTGGTACCCTTACTGTGACGATACGGCACCACAGCCCACCCGGGCGCCAGTGCGTGACGGTTCCATCATCATTATTGTCGCCACAGACGCCCCCATGTTGCCGCATCAGTTGCGGCGCATGGCCAAGCGGCCATCACTGGCGCTGGGGCATCTCGGCGCGGTTAGTGAGGATGGCTCGGGCGATATTTTCGTGGCGTTTTCCACCGCCAACACGGGACAGATTGACGAAAACGGCCTGTCTGACATTCGCATGTATCCAAACAATGACCTCAGCGTGGCATTCAGCGCAACCGTGCAGGCCACCGAGGAAGCCATTGTCAACGCCATGGTGGCTGCAGAGACCGTGGTGGGCACGGCGGGTCTGCGTGTCAACGCGCTGCCACACCAAGCCATCCGCAAGTTGTTTTCCGAAGCAACCGAGGTTCAGGACCAAACGGCTCGCTGACACCGGGCCAGCGTCAGGACAGCAGGTTGGCGATCGCTACACCGATAAACGTCCCTACCGAATAGCCAAGCACCCCGGTGAGCATGCCCGGGGTAACCAGGTCCTTCCAGCCTTTGCTGGCGGCCAGTGCAGCCGCCGCAGCCGGCCCGAGAATGCAGGCATTGGCTGCAATCATCAACTCGGCCAGGTCCAGCCGGAACAGTCGTCCAACGATTACAATCAGCACGAAGAATATCACCAGCGCACCGCAGATCATAAGCACATATGGCAAAGCCACACCAGCCACGGAGGCGAGATCCGCACCGGCGCCTATGACAAAGAAGAAGATGTACATGAAAAATGTGCCCACTTCGAAGTCAGCACTGAAACGCCTGACCCAGGACTTGGCCAGATTGGCCAGCAACAAGGCCAGCACCGTTACCACCAGAATGAAATAATTATCCAGCCCCAGCATCCGGGACAGCACGTCTGATACAGCGCACACCGCCATGCTGCTGGCAATGGCAAAACTGAAACCAATCAGGTCAAACGGCGGTGCCGCCTCGCTTTGGTGTAACAAGGCCTCGCTACCCAGGTTTTTGCCCTGTGGCGTAATGTAGCGTGAAGGCATGGCTTTGCGTACCAATGCCATGGCTGGCATCAGCATCAGCAACGTCAGGTAGAAAATGGCTCCCACCGCATCCGCCGTTAGTGCGCCGACATAGTGCGATGGTTCGGTCAGTTCCACCGCCTGCGCAGTGGCGACAAAATTCAGCGAGCCACCGATATAGCTGGCTGACAGCGCGCCCGCCACCTGTGCCTCGAACTCGCCGAAGTCAAACAGCACAGAGATCAACACCACACCGATCGATATAACCAATGCGGATGCGGCGAAAGCCTTGATCATCGGGCCGATTTCAAGCAGAACCTTTTTCAGGTCGGCGCTAAACAGCAGCATCGGAACAGCCAGCGGCACCAGCAGGTTGTTCACCAGGTCATACGCACCTGCGCTGTGAGGTATCAAACCTACGTTTGAAAACACCATACCCAGCAGCATCACCATCAACGCACCGGACACTGCACCACCCACGCGGGTGGTCTCCGCCCAGAAACCGAACGCGGTCAGCCCCAGCACCACCGCAAGTAACTGAAACGTGTTCTCAGCTGCAATCAGGCTTTCCATGGCCTCTCTCCCCTTTTTATGTTTATTGAGACGCAGGCAAACATCACGGCGTAACGAGGCACACGGCGACAGGAACTCCACGCAGACGGCTTGCACTTTGACCATGCACGCCAGGCTGAATAATGCAGTGTTGCCGCCGTCTGGTGCAAGCACCTTGCCATAAACAGGCACTCAACCGGCATAGCTGATGTTTGCCTGGAAGCAGGAACAGCGGAATGTAGCTGCAAGTCATCTGGCTGAGATGCCATCGGCCTGAATGCAGGCAGAGCCCGTAGGGGAACATGAGCTGGCGAATGCTGCGCCGGCGCAAACGTCGTTGTAAATTTTACAAAGGCCGTGTAAAAACCGGCACGATTAAACGACGGGATTCCAGTCCATCGAACATAAAAAAGGCCGCCTGCAGGTCAGTGCGGGCGGCCAAAGAGGGTTTAAGTTTCGTGGAGGTGAAACTTAAACGGGGGGACACATCACTTACATTCAGTCATCCTCGATATGCACGATGCGGCCATTGGCATCTACGTGCAGCTCGAAGTCTTCACCGGTGATGTCATCAGCTTCAGCTTTCCAGACACCGCGGTGGTCGAGGTAATCTATGTCGTGCACGTTGTGGAATCCGGCATTCATAACCACGGTGGCAACCGAGGACTCGTCCATCGGTTCATCCGGTGTTTTCACCGTAGTGGTTGTGGTTGTGGTGGTTTCAGTGATACGCGTGCGTGCAACTTCACCCGCGCCCACAATTTCACCGTCGGCATTCACAAACAGGGTTACTTCCCTGTCGCTGTCGTCATCTATACTCTTGACTCGCCAGTAGTTACCGTCGTGCTTGACCAGGACGGGATCGCCGTATCCGGCTTCAGTAACAATCGTCCGCACCTCAGGCTCCTTGATTACCAAGGTTCCGGCCAGCGCCGAACCGGTCAGGGCGATACCCAGTGAAACGCTCAGCAAGGTTCTTTTCAAAGTCATTAATGTTCTCCTTTTCTCTTTGCGAAAGACGCTCACCTTCGAATTGGTTTTTTTGATGAGCAAGGATTTAAATGCAATTAGCATGCCAGTCAAAAAAACAAGGATCGCGGACCGCACCCGACCCACCGCCACAACCCCGGGGTGAGCGGTCCGTGTATGATGTATGGCACGGTCATCATGTGACCTCCCGCGGCCGCTCACTCATGGAAACGCTGACGCCGCGAACCGCCACGGATTGTTCCATGCCATTAGTGCGCTACCGTTACCAGACGCTTGAAGTGGGCGAACTGGAGCTGCACGTGCGCACACTGCGCGACATTCACCAGTTTTCCGATGCGCTGGGCGAAGCGGAGCGCCTCGGTATTTCATCTTCCATGTGGCCTTTGTTCGGCTTGATATGGAATTCCGGTGAATTTCTAGCTGAACTGATGGCGTCGCATGACATAGCCGGCAAACGCATACTGGAAGTTGGCTGCGGCATCGGCCTGGCCAGCCTGGTTTTGAACCAGCGTGGCGCTGATATCACGGCCATGGACATCCACCCGGAAGCAGAAGCGTTTCTGCAGGAGAACACGCGTATCAACCGGCATCGCCCCATTCCGTTCGTGCGTAACGGCTGGGCTGATGAATGCCCCGAGCTGGGATTGTTTGACCTGATCATCGGCAGTGATCTGCTGTATGAACGCAGTCACGTACCACCACTGTCGGCGTTTTTCGATCAGCACGCTGCTAACGGTGCTGAAATCATCCTGGTGGACCCGGGACGAGGACACCATGCGCCGTTCAGCAAACGCATGGTGGTGCTCGGCTTCAGCCACGAGCAGACACGTACCGCTTCTGGCCAGGCCGATGATGGCATGGCGAATGGCCGGGTATTGCGTTATCGCAGGACTTAGCCCCGAGGGCGATAGCGGAGGCGGACAACACGCCGGCAACGGGCTGAGAGCACGCCCGGTTCACGTCACGTCAGGCAGCTTTTCCGGGTATTGAATAGAATAAATTTCACACTTGACATCGCTCATATTTTGGATGGATTATACATCCAATTAATTTCATGTAACGGCCCAATGAGCCCTAGAAAATACACCAAGACGCGCCGTGCGGCCCTGAAGAGGGAAACCCGCCAGCGCATACTGGATGCGGTGATAAGCCTGCATGCGGAACACGGCGCGCTCGGCACGTCCTATGCCATGATTGCTGACAGGGCCGGTGTTTCACTGCAAACGGTGTATAACCATTTTCCCGATCTCGGCATATTGGTCAAAGCCTGCACGGGGCATGTGACGGCCCAGGCACCCGAAGTCAGCCCGGCCAGCTTCCAGCTGGGTAAAACAGCCGCAGACCGGCTGGAACTGCTGACCCGGGCGGTCTATGAAAACCTGGAGTACCTTTCCCCCTGGTTACGTCTTGGTTTTGCCGAAGCGGCAGTTGTCCCTGAGCTGGACAAACTGTTCACCCAACAACGGAATGAGCTGCGCAAACTGGTCAGACAGGCCGTTGCGCCGGAGTTCAAGGCCACCACCGCTTTCCTGGATGCAGCTACCGTGCTGCTGGACTACCCGGCATGGAAGTCTTTCCGCAACCGGCGCTCTGCAGCTAACTCGGTCACACTGGCCAGCCGCTGTCTGACTACCCTTTTACCCACACTGAGCAACTCCTGAAACCAAACGGTCATCAGCTACCCAACCCCCTGCTCCGCAGAGAGAGAACACCATCATGAATACAGCCACACACACGCAAAATACCCGCATAGATGAAATTGGTGATGGTATTTATCGTATTTCCAGCCGCATCCCGCCCAGTGCCATGCCGGGAGGATTTACCTTCAACCAGTTCCTGATAAAAGACGCCGCGCCACTGCTGTTCCACACCGGCCCGCGCAAACTGTTCACCGAAACCGTCAAAGCCATCGAGCAGGTTTTGCCCGTTCGCGACCTGAGTTACATTGCTTTTTCCCATTTCGAGCCGGACGAATGCGGGGCATTGAACGAATTCCTGCAAGCCGCCCCCAATGCCGTGCCGGTTTGCGGCAGGATCTCAGCCATGGTGAACATGGGTGATTATGCTGAGCGTACCGCCCTGGCCATGAACGATAAGCAACTACTGGAGCTGGGTGATCACACGGTGCAATGGCTTGATGCACCACATGTCCCGCATGGCTGGGACTGCGGCTTCCTGGCTGAGACCCGAACCCGGACGCTGTTTTGCGGCGACCTGTTCACCCAGTCAGGAGCTCAGCACTCGCCACTGACCAGTGACGACATCCTTGAGTCCAGCGAAGCTTGCCGCCTGGGCATGGATTATTACGCTCATGCGGCCAACACCACCCATGTGCTGCAACACCTTGCGTCGGTACAACCCACCACCCTGGCGTGCATGCACGGCGCGTCCTGGCAGGGCGATGGCGGGCAATTGCTGCGCCGCTTGGGCGAACGCCTGGCAAAGGACGGACAAGTGAATTAATCGGCCTGAGCGGACAGCCAGACCCCGCGCCCCATACGGAAAAAGCCCCGAACCGGGGCTTCTTCCTTTTAATTGACTAACTGTTGTCAGAAATTAACCCGCGCCGTGACACCAAAGGTGCGTGGCTGGTTGACCAGATAGCCCACCCTGGCCCGCGTGCCACGTTCCTGATCCAGCGCCAGCAAGGCCTGTTCATTGGTCACGTTGTTAACATAGACCGCCACATCCCAGCGCTCGTTGCGCAGGCCGATGCGTACATTGGCCGTGGTATAGGCCGGCAGCACCGGATCGAAAACAAAGGTGTTCTGGGTAAACGGACCGCCTATATTATTTGGCGCAAACGACAGCAGATTCACGGTTCCGAAGCCCTCCGCGTAATCACCAAACTGGGTTACCCGGTTACCCACGAACTGGGCAATACCATGCACATAGTTTTCCCAGCCGCCGTCCATCGGCGTGGTGTAGGTTGCCGCAATGGCGCCCTGGTACTTCGGTACTGAAGGCAGGCGATTGCCTTCCCGCAATCCGGCCAGCACGCTGACGGTACCGTCCGCGCTCACCGAGGTAACCGAGGAATCCAGCTCTGCGTTCACGTAGCTGCCGGATACCGCCCAGTCAAACCGGTCGGTAACCTGGGAAGAGAACTCGAACTCGATACCGGTGCTGTGTGCTTTGGGCACGTTGTAAACAATGCGTGAAGAGCACGAACCGGCCAGCAGAACCGCCTGCAGGTCGGAGATTTCCTGATGGAACAGCGCCGTGTTGAACACGGTGCGGCCACCATTGAACGCAAATTTCAAACCGCCCTCGTAGTTCCACACCACTTCATCATTGAAGCTGTCAAAACCGTCAAAGGTTTGCAGATCTTCATCGGTGCACAAAGGCTTGTTCAAGGGATCGTTCAGGCCGCCCAGGCGGAAACCCTTGGATATCTGGCCGTTGGCAGTCACCCCGTCGGTGATTTCCACGTCCACGATCAGGCGCGGCGCAAAACCATCCGCCTTGGCACCGCCGGAGGTGGTGCCCGGGTCGGCAAAAATGCCGTCGAATGACTGCACCCGTTTTTCGTCAAAATCGTAATAGCGAACCCCGGCGGTAAAATCCAGCCGGTCATTGACCGACCAGGTGGCTTCGCCGAACAACGCCAGCTGTTTGAAGTCATAGGCCAGCGCCGACCAGAACAAACCATCTTTCGGGGCAATGAAGCCTGCGGTTGGAATGCCAGACAGGTCTTCGAACCCGGAGACCAGCAACTCCTGCCCGTAAACGCGTTCAAAATCGCTGTAAAAACCACCGATCAGCCAGGTCACGGTATCGTTACCGCCGTCGAGCCGGACCTCCTGCGTCCAGCCGCTGACCGCCGTGATGTCATCCAGTGGCGCATCCAGCGTGTAAACAGCCTCCGGAAGGCCGATACTACCGCCGGTGATGCTGGCAGTCAGTGCTGTCGCATCACGGCCCGCCACGATGTCCCGGTCGGTATAAGACGTAATGGAGGTCAGGTTTACATCACCAAAATCATACGTCAGGTTCAAATCAACCAGCGTGAACTCGTCGGTAAACACTTCGTCAAACTGGGTGTACTGCTGATACTTGTCCATGCTGACCTGTGGTCGCGTGGTGGTGTATTCATTACCCAGGATGTTGTACACGTCGCGGCGGTTGTAGCCGTCCACTTCCACTTTCTGATACACCAGGCGTGGTGTGATCACCAGGCTGTCGTTGGGCTCAAAACGCAAGGCGATGCGGCCACCATAACGCTCGCCGTCATTGACATCTTTCTTGATGCTTCCATCGGGCTGGTGGGCGTCAATAAAGCCGGGTAACACATCGTAATAGGCAGCCACGCGCAGCGCCGCCGTTTCCCCCATCGGGGCATTCAGAAAGGCCTTGCCATAACCTCCGGTATTGCCATGACTGATGGTGTTGAGGTTCATCTCCACCGCACCGTAGTGATCACCGAGGTCGGGCTGGTTGGTGATGTAACGCACTGTGCCGGACAGCGAGCCCGAGCCATACAGGGTGCCCTGTGGCCCACGCAACACTTCCACCCGGTTCAGGTCAAACAGGTCCAGGTCGGGGGTGAATAGCGAGAGCGAGATAACGGATTCATCCAGGTAAACGCCTACCTGCTCCTTGATACCGGGCAAATCACGGTCCTGCTTGCCGGCCGAGGATCCGCGAATGGCCACAACGCTTTGGCCAGGACCCAGGTTCTGCACGGAAAAAGAAGCGACGGTGCGGGAAATATCTTCCAGAGAAATCAGTCCGCTGCGGCGCATCTGGCTTTCGGTTTTGGCCGCCACGGAGAACGGCACGTCCTGCAAGGTTTCCTGGCGTTTACGGGCGGTTACAAAGACTTCTTCCAGGTCCCCGGAGCCATAGGAATCTTCTTGTGAAATGGCAGAATGTACTGGCAGTAGGAGTGAAAAAGAAACGGTAAGCAATACGAAACGACGATTCATAATACCTCCTGCGCGGAAAGCGCAATCAGAATTTCTTATCAAACGTCATGAGGCGGCCAGGCTGTGCCTCCCGGCCTTGGGTTACAACGGCACCCAAGCGCCTCACCCACACCCCCATCATACGCCTACGTATCGATTTCACATAGTGCGAAGCTGCCGATAACGTGAAAAATCAGGTATTAATACACCTTTTCAATCACTTAGGGCCGTATCCTGCCTGCAGACAGCGGATGGTCACCGCGCCCGATGCACCGGAAAATACGGCTCAAGCCGAGCTTATCGGTCCGCCGGCATGTCAGAATCGGACGGGTTTATGACGATGCGGATGCGCCAATCTGCCCCTGACCGCACCTTGTATTGCCGGGAATAATTGCCGCTGTTCACCGCCAGGCCAATCATTTGCAGCGAGTCGGAATACAGCAGGGGCTGTCCCGTGCCGACATAGCCGAAGGCGGGCACATAAGGGATGGTTTGCTGCAACACCGGCTTGCCGGCGTGGCTGATTTCCACCCGGACCGGACGCTGGTCCGCGGCTGCCACGGACAAGCCATCCAGCAGAGATTGCGGAATATTCGTCACCACGTTGCCGAACGGCATTTCTATATGCGTGATATTGCCGACAACCGCGGCGCCGTCCACCGTACCGGCCTGCTGGTAGTCCAACCGCACCACTTCCGTGCCAAGTTGCGGACCGACCTGTTCGAAACTGATCTTGCCCGCGGCCAGCTTGGCCCCGGTATAGGCATACACATCGCGGCCGTGAAACGTATGCGAGTCGCCCGACCCTGGCCGGCGGTTTACGCTTTCATCAATTTCCCGCAACGCCACAATTCCCTGTGTGTCGGCCACCAGGGTCAGGCTGCCATTATCGGGTGTCACAATAAAGTGCCCGCTGGCCGTGTGCGCCACCACGGATTTCCTCGGCGTACCCACGCCCGGGTCGACCACCGAGACAAATACCGTGCCGCGAGGCCAGAAATCAAGTGTGCCAGCCAGCAGATAGG
>JBFIHZ010000049.1:0-17168 GCA_041601535.1 Lysobacterales bacterium
GCAGACTCAACCAGCGCCAGACCCTCGGTCAGGCCACCGCATTTATCCAGCTTGATATTGATTACGTCATAGCGGCTGGCCGCGGTTTCAAACTCGCCCAGATGACAGCATGATTCATCCGCCCCCAGCGGCACATCAGAGCGGAAAAACTCCAGCTCCTCATCAGCACCAATAGGCAGTGGCTGTTCGATCATCGCAATGCCGAGACGCTTGGCGTGCGGTACATATTCTTTCAGCTCGGCAAACGTCCAGCCCTGGTTGACATCCACGATCAGGTTGGCATCGGGCCGTGCCGCACGGATGGCCTCCAGGCACTCGATGGGCTGCTCGCTGCCCAGCTTGATTTTCAGGTTCTCAAACAGGGAGCTGGCCGCAGCCTGCTCACCCATACGTTGTGGACTGTCCATGCCCAGGGTGAACACGGTACGCAGATTTTTGGGCCGGATCTTCAGTAACTGCCAGATACTTTTGCCGGAAGACTTCGCGCGGTAATCCCAGAAAGCACAATCCAGCGCATTCCTGGCGCCGCCAGGTGGCAGCAATTGCTGGATCAACTCGCCGGACAGGCCTTTTTCAAGCTGTGACGCGATGGCTTCGAGCTGGGCCGCCATGGAGTCCACCGTTTCATCATGGTAATACACGCCGCAGGCTTCCCCGCGGCCGCGTACCTGACCGTCAGACAGGGTCACCCGCACCGTATGACTGGCATCGAACACATAGCCGGTAATGGCGAATGGCGCGTTCATTTCCCAGGAAATTTTTTCTATGGAGATTTTCATTTGGTTTCCAGTGTGTTTTTCAGGTGATTGACGATGGCGGAAGTGCCGTTCACCAGCGGGTCAACGCAGGGCAGGCCGTATTCGGCCGACAAGCCCGCCAGGTAGGATTCCCGTTCTGTGGCATCCAGCTGCGAGGTGTTGACACTGATGCCAACGCAGCGGATGGCCGGATTGGTCAGCTGGCCTATGTTTACGGTGTGTTCAATGACCTCGCCGATGGAGCGCAAAGGCACGTGTTCCCAGCCTTCCACATGAGTACGGCCGGCCGCATGGCACACCACGAAGGCATCGGGCTGGGAGCCCAGCAACAGGCCCATGGTCACCGGTGCATAGCCCGGGTGGAAAATACCGCCCTGTCCTTCAATCACGTCCCAGTGGTCGGCCTCATTGTCCGGTGACAGGGCCTCGGCTGCACCGGTCAGAAAATCACTGACCACCGCATCCAGCGGCAAGCCTTCACCGGCGATCATGATGCCGGTCTGGCCGGTGGCGCGGAAGCTGGCTTTAAGCCCGCCGGCCAACATGTCTTTTTCCAGTTGCAACGCGGTGTATTTTTTGCCCAGGGTGCAATCGGTACCCACCGTCAGCAGGCGCTTGCCACTGCGCTTCCTGCCGTTGCCCACCGGCAGATCAGCCGGCGGTATGCGCACATCCACCAGGCGTCCACCACCGGAACGGGCCGCGGCGACCAGCTCGGGCATATCGTTCAGGCGGGTGTGCAAACCCGCCACCACGTCCAGCCCGGCCTGCGCTGCCTCGATCAGCACGCCACGCCAGGCGGCCGGAATGGAGCCACCCACCAGCGCCGTGCCAATTACCAGGGATCCGGCGCCGGCAGCCACCGCACCCGCCACGTCCAGGTCCGGCAGGCCGGCGTCCACCGCACCGGGATTCAGGCGGATCTGGCCAACACACAGGTGCGGCCGCCAGTGCACCAGCCCCATACCGGTTTTGGCATAGGTTGGCCGCGTCTCGTCACCAACAAAGATCACGTAAGGGGTGCGCAGTTCGATGGTATTCATTGCTTTTTCCTGTAACAGCAAGCGGTTAGTCAAGGTTCCGGCCAGAATGCCCGGATGGGTTGCGAATTGGTGTCAACGGACGGTCAGCCGGGCCACTCATCGGCATCGGTATACCCCGAGGCCTGCATGATGATCAGTATTTCAGCGTCCTCTTCACTGGCCGATACGTACTTGTGGCCCATGCTGGAATCGAAGGCGATGCTGTCGCCGCTGCGCAGCTCCAACGGCTCATAGGCTTCGGAATACAGCAGCAGTGCTCCGGACAGCACGTGAATGAACTCCTGGCCGGGATGCCGCCGCCAGGGTGCCGACTCGTCCAGCTCATGGCTGAGAATGGTGGAACGCAAATACACCTGGTCCTGCCCCGCCAGGTCATTGCACAGTACCTGCCAGCGCGCATCACGCGCTTCAAATACCGTGGCGGTCTGGCCGCGTGTCACCGAGCGCCGGGCGCCTTCACCGGGCCCGGGCGGGTTGGTCAGCACGGAAAAAGGAATGCCCAGCCCGTTTGACAGCTTGGTCACGGACGCAAACGACAAATTCGTGTGGCCGTTTTCCAGTTTGGACAGGGTGGCCTTGGAGATACCAGAACGCTCCGCCACGTCATCCAGGGTCCAGCCATGCTCCAGCCGCAGGGCCTTGAGCCGCTGTGCCACCGGTCCCGGATTTTTCACGTTGGCCATGGCCATCCCCCGTTATCGCTGCGTCGTTTGGGTTTGCGGGCTGATCCAGTCGGTTAGGCAAGCCTGCCGGGTTTAACTTGCCCCGGCGACAGTGTCTGCGCCATCCGCTTTGGTTTCCGTTAGTTTATATTTGTTTCGATATCGAAACAAGCATTTGTTCATCTGACGGTTCGGGCTACATTTCGAGCGACGATTGGGGCGCTGGCCGGCACGGATCAACCGGGCCAAAGCCCAGCCCGGCGGTGGCAGACCCCCAGTGCAGTCCCGGTAAGCGGATTTTGTCCCGTATCACCCAACAATGCCTGCGAATCCATTAGACTGGTCCGCTTGACACTGGACCGCCACCGAGGCGAATTGAAGAGAAAGGAACCATGCCTGGATTGCTGAATGATATTGACCCTGAGGGTCTGCTCGAATACTCCGTCGTTTTTACCGACCGTTCCCTGAACCATATGTCGCAAACCTTCCAGCGCGTGATGAACGACATCTCCACCACGCTGAAGCAAGTGTACGCCGCCTCAGCGGTGGTCGTCGTTCCGGGTGGTGGCACCTATGGCATGGAGGCCGTGGCGCGGCAGTTTGCCGGCTCCAAAAAATGTCTGATTCTGCGCAATGGCTGGTTCAGCTACCGCTGGACGCAAATCCTGGAGGCCGGACAGATCACCGATAACACCACGGTGATGAAAGCCCGGCGCGAATCGTCCGATGCCCAGGCCGCGTTTGCTCCGGCCGCCATTGACGAGGTGGTGGCCCGCATCCGCCAGGAACAACCCGACCTGGTGTTCGCTCCGCACGTGGAAACCGCTTCCGGCATGATGCTGCCGGATGATTACATTCGTGCGGTGGCCGCTGCGGTGCGCGAGACCGGCGGACTGTTTGTGCTGGACTGTATTGCTTCCGGCACCGTTTGGGTGGACATGCAGGAAACCGGCGTGGACGTTTTGATCAGCGCACCACAAAAAGGCTGGAGCGCATCGCCCTGCAGCGCGCTGGTGATGCTGGGTGAGCGTGCCCTGGACCGGCTGCCGTCGACCACCAGCTCCAGTTTTGCCTGCGATCTGAAAAAGTGGCATGAAATCATGCAGGCCTACGTGAACGGCGGCCATGCCTATCACGCCACCCTGCCCACCGATGCGCTGACCCGCTTTCGCGACACCATGCTGGAGACGGCCGATTACGGATTTGACCGGGTGAAAGACGAGCAACTGGAACTGGGGCGGAAAGTGCGCGAATTGCTTACCTCAAGAGGTTACCAAAGCGTGGCGGCCGAGGGCTTTCAGGCACCCGGCGTGGTGGTCAGTTATACCGACGATCCGCAAATACAAAATGGCAGCAAGTTCATGCAACAGGGCCTGCAGGTGGCTGCCGGCGTGCCGCTGATGTGCGATGAAGGGGACGATTTCCGCACCTTCCGTATCGGCCTGTTTGGCCTCGACAAACTGCATAATATCGAGCGCAGCGTGGCCCATTTGCAGCAGGCACTGGACCGCTTGCCCGGCTGAACGCGCCGCAGCAGCGCCTGACTGGTTCATGAACCATCGATGACCTCCCCGCAAGCGCGCATGGCCGATGGCCATCACTGACACGCTGATCATTGGCGCCGGCGCGGCCGGGCTGATGTGCGCCATCACCGCCGCCCGCCGCGGGCGGCGGGTGCGCGTGCTGGAACGGTCCAACAAGGTCGGTAAAAAAATCCTCATGTCGGGCGGCGGGCGCTGCAATTTCACCAACCTGCACACCGCACCCGAGCGCTTCCTGTCGCACAACCCGCACTTCTGCAAGAGTGCACTGAGCCGCTACACGCAATGGGACTTTATTGCGCTGGTCGAGCAGCACGGTATTGAGTATTTTGAAAAGCACACCGTCAACGGCCTCAGCGGCCAGCTGTTCTGCCAGCAATCGTCGAAACAGATCGTCGCGATGCTGCTGGACGAGTGTGCCCGCGCGGGGGTGGAAATCACCACGCGTTGTGAAACGGAACAGGTAAAGCACAGCGGCCACTTCACGCTGCATACCAACCTGGGCAAGCTGAGTGCCGAAACCCTGGTGGTGGCTGCCGGTGGCCTGTCCATACCCAGCCTGGGCGGTTCCGATTTCGGCTACCGGCTGGGACGGCAGTTTGGCCTTGAGCAGTTTCCCACCCGTGCCGGCCTGGTGCCGTTTACCTTTACCGATGACGTTCATGCCCTTTGCGCCCGCCTGTCCGGCGTGTCCTGCGAGGTGGTGGCGGCCAGCGCCGATGATGCGGCACGGCCGGCCAGCTTCCGTGAAGATCTGCTGTTCACCCACCGCGGGCTCAGTGGCCCGGCCATTTTGCAGCTGTCCAGCTACTGGCAGCCCGGCGAGGCCATCCGCATCAAGCTGTTACCCGGGCACGACGCGCCGCTGCTGCTGAAGGACTGGAAACGCCAGCACCCGCGCGCGCTGTTGCGCACCCTGCTGGGTACGCTGTTGCCCAAGCAACTGGTGCTGGAACTGGAAACGCTGTTCTGGCCTGGAGCCAAAGACACCCCGCTGGCCGATTGGCCGGACCGCCGTCTGCTGTCCGTGGCAGAGCAGCTGCAGGGCTGGCAGCTCAAGCCCGCCGCCACCGAAGGCTACCGTACCGCCGAAGTTACCCTGGGCGGTATCGACACCCGCCAACTGTCTTCCAAAACCATGGAATCCCCCACGCCGGGGCTGTTTTTTATCGGCGAGGTGGTGGATGTCACCGGCCACCTCGGCGGTTTCAATTTCCAGTGGGCCTGGTCATCCGGCCATGCCGCCGGTATGGCGGTGTAAATCCACGCTGTCGCGCTGCGGTTTCACCTCTCGTGCCGGGGTGCCGCGGCGCTTAACGGAAAACGGCGTAATAGATCACATACAGCCACGACAACAGGCCGTGCACGATGGCCCAGCCTATCGAATGGTTGATATTGAATGAAATGGCCATGGCCAGCGCCGACCCAAAGCTGACACCGTGCCAACCGAACTGTTTCACGATCACTTGCCTCATTGCACGCCTCCTTCAGACGGATCAAGCACCCGCTGCACCGCTGCCACGGTCAACGGGTGGTAATTCTCCCGCACCTGCGCAAACCACTCACGGGCGCGCGCGCCGTCGTGGCCATTTCTCGTCAACGCCTGGAACACCGGTTCGACCAGGCGGGTGCGGCCATAACGCCCCAGGTGATGGCGCATTGCGGGATAGGCCGGCTGGAACCGGCGTGTGGCCACCTGGATAAACCATTCCCGGCTGATTTCGGCATTGGCCGATGCGCTCAGGCCCAGGCCAGCGTCCAGCGCCTGCAGTTGCTCCGCGGTCAGTTCGGCCGGCAGGGCCTTGAGGAAATACACCACGGCCTGCGGACTCCACTGCTCCCGTGGCAGGGCGCTGGTAGCCGTTTCGCCGATGGCCCATTGCCCGGCCAGCCTGGCTGCCTGATCCAGGTTGTCGGAAGACGGCAGATACGCGCTGGCCGGAACTCCCGGACGGTACAGCCACTGTTCCACCTGCTCGCGGCTGTATTTGCCCGGCTGAGCACTCAGCAGGTGTTCGTCCAGGTAGTCCAGGAAGGTTTCACTGCTGATGGCCTGAAACGCAAAGTGATTGAAATACGCCGACAGGAAGGCATCAAAGGTTTCGCGGCCAAATGTGTGTTCCAGCGTTTCCAGCAGCAACTGGCCCTTGCTGTATTCCAGCCCGTCCTGGCCGACGTCCGGATCGCCGCTGCGAAATTCCGGCGCCAGTGGCTGCATCGCCTCAGGCACGGTTTGCAATTTTTCCAGCAGGCTCTGATAGGCCAGCACCCGTTCTTCGTCCGCACGTGCGGCGCCATACAGCACCTCCATCAGCCTGGCTTCAAGGTATGAGGTGGTGCCTTCATTCAGCCAGATGTCGCGCCAGCTGGCATTGCTCACCAGGTTGCCTGACCACGAATGCGCCAGTTCATGGGCAATCAGTGACACCAGGCTGCGGTCACCGGCCAGCACCGTTGGGGTGATAAACGACAGGCGCGGGTTTTCCATCCCGCCATAAGGAAAAGACGGCGGCAGGATCAACAGGTCGTAACGCCCCCACTGGTAGTCGCCGTAGATCGCCGATGCGGCGTCCAGCATGTCCTGGGTGTCGGCAAACTCATGCGCCGCTGCCGGCAGAATGTCCGGCTCGGCATACACCCCGGTGTCATCGCCGAAAGCGTGAAACTCCAGATCGCCAACCGCCAGTGCCAGCAGATAGCTGGGAATCGGTTGCGGCATGGAAAAATGGTACTCGCCATCACGCGCCGCTTGCGGGTCGTTGTCCGCGCTCATCAGCGCCAGCACCTCGGGCGGGGTGTGCACCGTGGCCTCGTAGGTGACCCGTACCGCCGGCGTGTCCTGCAGCGGCACCCAGCTGCGCGCATGGATGGATTGTGATTGGGTAAACATGAACGGCTGCTCGCCGCCGGCAGTCAATTCCGGCGGCAGCCACATCAGCGCCGAGGCATCCGGCCCGGTCTGATAGCGGATAAGCAGCTGGAACTCATCCGCCGCTGGCTCAAAGCCCTGCGGCAGGGTGATGTACAGCGGCTGCCCTTTCACCGGGTCACTGTCGCCCAGGCGGAATTCAAGTTCCTGCGCCTGCTCAGCGGGGGCTGCCAGGCTGACGCCGTCAATGTTCAGCCCGCGGGTGTCCAGCACCACCTGCCGTGCCGCCGCATCGTGCGAGCGCATATGCAGCCTGACCTCACCATCCAGCCGTTGCCGCTCGAAATCAACCGACAGGTCCAGCTGCAAATGCCGGGTGGTAAACTGCCGGCTGTTGGCAAAACTGAAATAATCATGCGCGCTATGGTCACCTGCGCCAGGTGGGTCAACTGCGACGGGCGGGCTTTCCGCAGCTTCTGCGGCGGAGTGCGGCCCGTTTTCCGCCTCACTATCTTGCGCGGCCTGCGGCTCCCGGCCGGGCCCTTCCGCGTTGAAATCACAGGCGCTTAACGCCAGCAATAAAAGCAGCAACACACTCCATTCACGCACCTGGTTTCTCCTTTCCCGGCTGCGCACGGCACCGGCCGTCCGCTAAAGCCGCCATTCTAACGCGCCCGCCGCTGCGGAGTTGATACCGGCTGATACCCGCGTACCCGCACCGGATCGTGTCGTGCCGCTGGGTTGTTGCCGCCCGGCCAGCCTATAATTCCCCGATGCCCACACCAAGCCACCAGCCGCACTGGAACCAGCCAGCGGAAACCCCCATCGCGCAGGCCGAACGCATGCAACACGTGCGCTATTGCAGCCCGTTTGTTGATGAAACCCTGCAACGCCACACCGCCTGGGCGGACGATCTGGATCAGCACCAGCCTCCCACCGGCGAGCAGCTGCAGCGGCACATCGATCAGCACGGCCTGGACGCCGGCCTGCGCCGCTTCCGCGCCTGCCACATGGTGCGCATTATCTGGCGCGACCTGTGCGGGCTGGCCAGCCTGGACGAAACCTTTGCCGACCTCACGGCGCTGGCGGAGTGTTGCCTGCAGGCTGCGCTGGACGCCCACTATCAGCGCCTGGTGGAGAAACACGGCGTGCCGCGTGATGCGGACGGCGCCGCGCAGGCACTGACGGTAATTGGCCTGGGCAAGTTTGGCGGCGGCGAGCTGAACCTGTCCTCCGATATCGACATTATTTTCTGCTATGGCCACAACGGCGAATGCGACGGTGGCGGCAACCGCCCGCTGTCCAACGAGCAGTTTTTCATTCGCCAGGCCCGCGCTGTCATTGCCAGCCTGTCGGATATCACCGAGCACGGCTTCTGTTTCCGCGTCGATACCCGCCTGCGGCCTTTCGGGGATTCTGGCCCGCTGTGCACCAGCCTGGCGGCGCTGGAACAGTATTACCAGCGCGAAGGCCGCGACTGGGAACGCTATGCGCTGATCAAGGCCCGCCCGGTGGCCGGTGACCTGGATATGGGCCGGCTGCTGATGCAACAGGTCCGCCCCTTTGTGTACCGGCGCTATATCGACTTCAGCGCAGTGGAAGCTTTGCAGGACATGCACGCCAACGTGCGCGATGATGCGCGCCGCACCGACCGCCTGGATGACATCAAGCGTGGCCCCGGCGGAATCCGCGAAATCGAATTCCTGGCCCAGTGTTTCCAGTTGCTGCGCGGCGGCCGCGAGACCAGCCTGCAAACGCCGTCCTTGCAGCAGGCCCTGGCCAGCATCACCGAACTGGGCCTGCTGGATGCTGCCGCGGTCAGCGAAATCCGCCAGGATTATGTCTACCTGCGGCAACTGGAAAACCGTATCCAGGCCTTGCGCGACCAGCAAACGCACAGCATGCCGGCCGGTGAGGACCTGCTGCGGCTGGCCCGCGCCATGGGCCACGGCGCCGATAAAGCTGGCGCGGAGGAACTGCACGGCGAGCTGGCCCGGGTGCGGCAACGGGTGGAACAACGCTTTCGCGATATTTTTCCTGAACGCGAGCAAAGCACCTCGGACCCGAAGTGGGTGGAGGCCTGGCGCCATATGCAGTCCGGCCGGCAGGACATTGAGCCCGCCGAAGCATTGCCGGCCGAGCAACCCATGTCCCTGTTCCTGCGCAGCCTGCAGCGCCTGCCGCTCAGCCAGCGCGCGCACCGGCGGCTGGACCAGTTCATGCCGGTGTTGCTGCAGCGGCTGGACCGGCAGGCGCTGGATGACGACAGCCTGAACCGCATTTTTGATCTGGTGCTGGCCATCTGTCAGCGCAGCGCCTACCTGCTCCTGCTGGTACAGAACGCCTCCGCACTGGACCGCCTGATCGACCTGTTCCAGCGCAGCACCTGGATCGCCGCCCAGGTCATCCGCTTTCCCGCACTGCTGGATGAACTGATCGATCCTTCGCTGGGCCAGCAGATTCCCAGCCGCAGCGAACTGCAGCAAAGCATCAACCGCCTGGGCACAGCCGCGCCGGGCACCGAAATGGCGCTGGAAGGGCTGAATTACCTGAAACTGGCCACCACCCTGCGCATCGCGGTCGCGCAACTGGAAGGCAGCCTGACCGGTGAAGATGCCCAGCACGCGCTGGCGCGCCTGGCCGATGGCGTGCTGCAGGGCGTGCTGGACCTGGCGCGGGGTGAAATCGAGGCCCGCCATGGCCGCTTTCCTCCATTGGAAAACGCGGATTCGGAGGAGACCGCCGCGGATGAGGCCGTACGGGACGGCAATACCTTGGCCATCATCGCCTACGGCAGCCTGGGCGCCAACGAGACCGGCTACGAATCCGACCTGGACATTATTTTCCTGTTCAACGACGCCAGCCATACCTCCGACGGCCAGCGCAGCCTGACGCCGGAGCGCTACTACGCGCGGCTGGCGCAGCGCCTGCTGAGCTTTCTGACGGCGATGACCCCGGCAGGCCGCCTGTACGAGGTCGATACCCGGCTGCGGCCCAATGGCCGGGCCGGTTCGCTGGTCAGCTCGCTGGCGGCGTTTTCCGAGTACCAGCTCAAGCAGGCCTGGACCTGGGAATTGCAGGCACTGACCCGGTCGCGTTTCGTGGCGGGTAACCCGCGAACCGGTGAAAAATTCCGCGAAATCCGCCAGCAGGCCCTGGCGCGGCCGCGCGACCGGCAGGAACTGCAGCGGGAGCTGGCGGATATGCGGGCACGCATGGCGCAAGAGCACGGTGCCGCAGACGCCGGACCCAAACATCAGCCCGGCGGGCTGGTGGACATCGAATTCCTGATCCAGCTGGGGGTGCTGAGCCTGGCCCACAGCCAGCCGGACGTGTTGCGGCATACCGCGTCCCTGCAGCAGCTCAAAGCGCTGGTCAAACAGGGCTTTTTCACCGCTGCCGAAGGCGAGGCGCTGCGCATTACCTCACTGGCGCTGCGCCAGCAACGCATGCTGGCATCTCTGGTATCGGAGCGGCCGGTGTCATTGCCCCCGCAAGCCAGCCAGGTCGCGGACCTGTATGCGCGGCTGTTGGGCGAGCCGGATCAGCCGCCAGCCCCATCCGCCTGAGGCGGGCAGGCACTACCCCAGCAAACCCGACCGCAGCAACTGCCCAGCCACGGCTTGTGTCTCCCGCAAAACCGGCCGCGGCACGTCTTCGGAAGCCACCGTGCTGCTTGCCGTTGCAACCGCCTGGTCCGATTGCACATAGCCCTGCTGCAGCAGGCACTCCACCAGCCGCGCCGGGCGGCCGCGAAGCCCGGCGGCGCCCATGACACTCACCGGTTTGCCGGTGGCGCAGGCCTCGCTGAGCAGGTTGACGCTGTCCGCGCTGACCAGCAGCCGGTCCGCCGCTGCCAGCACCGCCTGATAGCTTGCCCGGCAAGCCCCCTCCTGCCCCGGCTGCCAGGGGTGCAGGCGGTGCGGGACACGGCTACAAGCCTGCCGGAATTCGGCACCGGCCCACGGCGGCGTGCGCGCCGAACACACCAGTTCCAGCGCCGCACCGGACTGCGCTGCCTGCTGTGCCAGCCCTGTCAGCTGATTCCGCAACCACACCCGTTCAAAGCGGAAGTGCCGTGACGGCCCGCCCAGCAGAACCGCGATGCGGGGACACCCCGGCGGGAGAGCCGGCCACGAAGCCGCCGGAAGGCTGGCACCGTGCGCCAGCCAGTCCTCATCCACCGGGTTCAGGCTGCCCAGCGTGCGGATGACATTGGGCCCCTGCACGCCGTCATGCTGCGGCGTGATCAGCCAGCTGAAGGCTGGCGGCGGCAGGCCGCAGTGCAATATCTGCACGGTTCGGGGCTGGCCTTGCCAGTGCTGCTGCAGGGCGCGCATGGCCAGCGCGGTGCGCCGGCCGCAGGAAATAATGGCGGCCGGCGGCCCGAGCCCTTGCGCTGCCATGGTCAGCCCGGGCGGCGCCAGGGCCAACTGCTGTAGCCAGCCATGCGCCCGCAGGCAACCCGTCAGCCCCCGCGGTGCAAGCCACCGCCACGGGGGCCGTAAGGTCACGTTCATCGGCCATGCCGGCAGTGGCAGATAATGCGCCAGGGCCTCCGCCTGCCGCCGGTGCCCGGGCCGGTCATCCAGCAACAGCAGCACCCAGCGATCAATTTTGCTCACATCCGGACCGGCCGGTGCCGTAGAATAGGCGTTTGCAACCCGCATTTACGGACTTGTCCTGCGCCCCAGCCCGGCCTGGCCGGGCATGGGTGAATTTTGGAGATTTCATTGTGACACATGCCACCGACGCAGCAGACCCCACGCTGGGCACCGCCAACACCGAAAACGTCTACCAGGTCAGGCGCGGCGACTTGCCACTGTCCTGCCCGACGCCGGAACAGAAACTGTGGAATTCGCACCCCCGCGTTTACCTGCCGATAGAAGCGACCGGCGAAGCGACCTGCCCCTACTGCAGCGCTCGTTACCAGCTGGTTGATTGAAGCGCGGCTGACCGCGTCCGATCATGCACGTTGTCCAGGTGCTGGTATCCCTGAACCTGGGCGGTTCCGAACTGGTCGCCATTGAGCTGGCCGAACACCTGGTGAGTGCCGGCCACCAGGCCACCGTGGTGGCTGCCCACGGCCCGCTGCAGAATCGCCTGGACGCCAGCGGCGCCGCCCATCTCGATTGGCCCGTTGGCCGTAAACGGCTGAGCACGCTGGGCTATGTTTCCCGGCTGGCCGACTGGATACGGCAGCACCGCCCCGACGTGATCCATGCGCATTCCCGTCTGCCGGCGTGGATCTGCCGGCTGGCCTTGCGGCGGCTGAAGCCCGAGCAGCGGCCGGTATTCATCACCAGCATGCACGGCCACTATTCGGTCAACCGCTACAGCGCGGTCATGGCCAGCGGCGATTACGTGGTTGCCGTATCCGATCATATCCGCGCGTACACCCTGCACAACTACCCGGTGGCGGATGAACAGCGCGTGCGCACCATACACGGCGGCACCAGCCCGCAGGCGTTTCCCTTTGGCTACCGGCCAACGGCGGAGTGGACCTCGCGCATGCTGAACGAATTCCCGCAACTGCGCGGCCAGCGGCTGTTGTGCCTGCCCGGCCGATTGTCGCGCTACAAGGGCCATGGCGATTTCATCGAGCTGATCGCCGCGCTGGCCGGTGAGTTTCCGGATGTGCACGGCGTGGTGGTGGGCAAGGCCAAGCCCGGCTCGCGTTTTCGCAGTGAACTGGAAGGACTGGCGGAACGCCACGGTGTGCTGCAGCGCATCACCTTTGTCGGCGCACGGCTGGACATGGCGGACTGGATGGCCAGCAGCGAACTGGTGTTCAGCCTGTGCAGCGACCCGCCGGAAGCGTTTGGCCGCACCGTGCCCGAAGCCCTGCACCTGGGCACACCGGTGATCGGCTGGAACCATGGCGGCGTGCAGGAAGTGTTGCAAACCATGTTTCCGGCGGGCGCGGTTGAACCCGACAATCCGGCCGCCTTGCTGGACAAAGCCCGTGAATTCTTGCGCCAGCCACCCCGTGTTGCGCCCAGCCGGGCGTTTTTACTGGAAACCTCCATGCGGCAGACGGAACAGCTGTACCGCGATGCCCTGGCACATGCACCCAGCGGAGAACCCGAATGAAGCTATTTATGCGGCGCCTGACCAGTGAGTGGCCCAGCTGGGCTGCCGTGTTGTTTATTGCCTTGCTGCCGTTTGGCCGGCTGTCGGAAATCCCGCTGTCGCTGTTTGCGCTGTCACTGCCCTTCCTGCTGCGGTCACCGGCACATCGCCAGACCATGCGGCAGGCCCTGCCACTGGTTTTGCCCCTGTTCCTATGCTTCTGGCTGCCGATGGTAATCTCCGTGGTGGATTCCATGGTGCCGGATAAAAGCCTGTCGCAAAGCCTGGCAGCCCTGCGTTTTCTGGCGGCGGCCCTGGCCATGGCCGCGCTACTGCACGCCCCCTCATCGCGCTGGCGGGTGCTGCGCTGGTCAGCCTGGCTGCTGTTGTTCTGGGCATTCGACGGCTTTGTGCAGTTGCTGTTCGGCGCCGATGTGTTCGGCATCGCGATGAACCCGGACCGGCTGAACGCGCTGTTCGTGGAAAAATACCAGTTCTACGGCCCCACCCTGGCGATGCTGTCACCGTTGTTGCTGGAATATGCACGGCGCGAATGGCCATCCTGGGCCTGGGCGCTGTCGTTCACGCTGATTCTCGGAGCGGTGATGATAGCCGGCATGCGCTCCGGCTGGCTGAGCATGGCCATCGTGCTGGCCACCTACTTCCTGCTGATGCTCAAGCGTGAGAACCGCGATTTGCGGCGCACTATGCTGACCGTGCCGCTGCTGGCCCTGCTGGTCACCGCGGGAAGTTATCTGGCCTCACCGCTGTTCCAGGAGCGCCTGCAGCTGACCCGCGCGGTGGCGACAGGTACCAGCGAGGCCATTGATTACGCCTCGTCCGAGCGCCTGCCCATTTTCCGCACCGCGCTGGAAATGTACCGCCATCACCCGGTCAATGGCGTCGGCGTGCGCGCCTTCCCGGCCGCCTACATGGTGTATGCCGAACCCGATGATATTCATATCCGCAAATCCGGCGGCGCCTCCGGTGCCACCCACGCGCATAACGTGGTGCTGGAAGTGATGTCCGACACCGGCACCATTGGCCTGCTGGGCCTGGTGCTGGCCTTGCTGTGGAGCATCCGCGCGGTGCGGCGCGCGACCCCGGCACAACGCCAGGATGCCTTTGCCTACGTGCTGGCCATCGCGCTGGTGCTGTTTCCGCTGAATTCACACTTTGCCGTGTACGGCACCTATACCTCCTCGCTGGTGTGGTTCCTGGTGGGCCTGTGGGCCGCCACCCTCCGCCAGAGCCCGGCCACTGCCTCACGGCCGTGAACACGGCCACGGCAAAACCTGCGGAAAACGGCCTGTCGCTGGTCATCACCACCTTTAACAATGCCGCCACGCTGGAAGCCTGCATCAGCAGCGTACCCTTCGCTGATGACATCCTGGTGCTGGATTCCTTCAGCACCGATGACACCCCCCGCCTGGCGGCAAGCCTCGGTGCCCGGGTGGTACAGGAAGCGTTTCGCGGTTATGGCGCGCAAAAACAGCGCGCCGTTGAGCTGGCGAAATTCCAGCGGGTTTTACTGCTGGATGCGGACGAAGCCCTGAGCGCGGAACTGGCCGATGAAATCGCCGGCGTGTTGCAAGACGACGCCCCGCTGCTGCCCTGTCGCCTGCGCCGTGAGGAATGGCTTTACTGGCGCTGGCCGACAGCCGGCACGCGGCTGACCGATCACTTGCGGCTGTTTGACCGCAACGACATTTATTTTGGCGATCACCCGGTGCATGCCGCAGCGCAGACCCGGCTGTCCTGCCGCACGCTGCGGGGGCGCCTGCGCCATTACGGGCACGCCGACCTGGCCGGCCAACTTGAACGCATCAATGTTTACACCAGTGGCGCAGCGGATCAGCACCATGGCGCAGCGGGGGCGCTGAAGGTGCTGTTCGCCCCAACCGCGGCGTTTCTGCGCGAATACCTGCTCAGGCGCCAGTTTTTGAATGGCTGGGCCGGTTTCCTGGCAGCACGCATGGCCTCCCTGCACGCCTTTCTGCGCCACGCCAAACGGCTGGAGCAGCGCCGCAAACCACCTCACTGAAACCCAGGCTGTGCCACGGTGGACAGATGTTCCCACCGCACCCCATCCTTTCCCGTCCCGCCCTGTGCTACCCGAAGAGGCTTTAATCTGTTGCGCCGTTACCGGCCGGTGCGCCTGGTTGCAACAGCCGGTTCAGATCATGGAGCGCAAAATGGACGCGGTAATCAACACAATGGTCAGTAGGAATACCATTCGCAAAACGTTTTTCACAGCCTGTCCTTATCCACGGGTGTTCTTTTTGACCACCGCGCCAGCGGGCAACAGCAGTCTTCCGCGCAAGCGGACCGCGAGCACATCTGACGGGATGCAATCCGTGGTGCTGCGGGCCTAATCATAGAACGGCGCCTCGTCTGCCGGCCGCGTCTTGAAGCGGCGGTGGATCCACCAGTACTGTTCCGGCGACTCGCGGATATGCGCTTCCATAATGGCATTTATCCGCGCCAGACCCGCCTCGGCATCCTCGCCGGCAAAACCCTCCAGCGCCGGCAGGATACGCACCGTATACCTGCGGCTGGCTTCATCATATACCGGGAACATCGGCAATACCGCGCAGCCGGTCATGCGGGCCAGCCGGTGGGTGGCCAGCAAGGTGGCCGTCTGGATTCCGAAAAAAGGCACGAAAGCGCTTTGTGCCGCGCCGAAATCCTGGTCAGGCGCATACCAGATCATGCCACCGCGCTTCAGCAGCCGGATGGCACTGCGCATGTCGCGTTTGCTGATCATGGATTCGCCATAGGCCAGCCGGCTGCGGTTCTGGTACCACTCCAGCACCGGGCTGCGCAGTGGTCGGTAGATGCCACTGACCGGAATGGCCATGGCCAGCAGCCGGCCACCGATTTCCAGGCAGCTGATATGCGCCGTGACCATCAGCACGCCCTGCCCCTGCTGCCGCGCAGCCTGCAGGTGCTCCAGCCCCTGCACTGCGCCAAACCGGCGGAAGCGCTGATCCGATGCGGACCAGGACCAGGCGATTTCAAACACCGTGCGCGCCAGCGAGTGGAAACAGCCACGCACCAGCAGCGCCTGCTGCTGCGCCGTCATTTCTGGAAAGCAGCGCGCGATATTGCGCTCGGCAATACGCCGCCGCCGCTTCATGGCACGATGCAACAGCGCGCCCAGTGGCCTGGCCAGTGCCAGGCCCAGGCGCTGCGGCAATTTACCCAGCGCCCAGATAAACCCCACGCCCAGCCACCCCGGCCAGTAACGCGGTGTGAAAGGGGGTCGTGGTCCCGGTTCGGTCAACATGCCGGTATTGTCCTTGCTACGGTCCGCCAGTCCAAGCCCCGGCCGCACATTAACCGGCGCGCCTGCGCCCGCTGGCCGTGCGACATGTCCGGCCACAGCTCAGGCAGGATCGGACCGGGCCGGACTATGCCTTGTCAGACCTTGCGGGCAACATACAGGATATGTTTGCCCATATAGGCCCAGGGAGTCGAGGTATAACAACAGACGTAACACTGCTCAAAGCCGGCCTGTTGCAGCTCATCCAGTAAATCCATACCAAAGGACTGAAAACACAGCACCCCGCTATCGGACAGCGGGTCGCCGTGGTAGTCCGGCGGCAGCAGGTGGACAATCTCACCGTCAGCATCAACGGTGGCACGGATTTGCGTTTCGGCTGCGAAGCTGAAGGGCGCGCTCAGCAACAACTGGCCGCCGCTGGCAAGCACCCGCGCAAACTCCCGCAGCGCCTGTTTGTAGTCGGCAACGTGCTCCAGCACATCAAAACTCAGCACGCAGTCGAACTGCTGGTCAGGAAAGCTCAGGCGGGTTACATCCTGGATCAACACCTGCCGCTCGCCCAGGGAGATGCGTTCACCCGGTGCGGCTTGTGCGCTGTACTCCGAGCCCGTGGTTTGCGGATAGCGCTGCAGGATCAGGTCGTGCAACGGCGTGATGGCTTCTGTTATATACACCCTGCAGTGGGCGGAGGGCCGGCAAAGCTGCTCAAACAGGTGGAAGCCACTGCGCCAGCGATTGATCAGGCCGCAGGTCTCACAGCGCAGCGTCTCGCGCCAGTTGACGCTGTCCCCATCTTGCTGGATGGCAAATACCGACTCTTGCCGGCACACGTAGCACCGCCCCTGGTGTTGCAAGCTGGCAGGAACGGCGGGGGCTGCGGATGCCCGGTTGGTGTCAAAATAGTTGTGCACCGCTTCAATATCACGGGTTTTCAGCA
>JBFIHZ010000050.1:0-16924 GCA_041601535.1 Lysobacterales bacterium
GCCAAATGCTTACCCGTGGTCAGGGTTCACTGGTGCTGATGCGCGTGTCGTTATCGCTTTCCTGTTTGCCGCTGGTATCGATAAACCGCGCAGTGATTTTCTGCACCTCGGGGCCACCACCGTCCAGCACTACGTCCAGGGTCACCAGCAAGGCATCACCCGCAGCCAGGTTTACGCCTTTGAATTCCAGCGCGCCTTTCTTGAACCTGGCCTTGCTCTTCAGCGCATCGCCGGATAGCAGCGATGCGGCATAGCCCACGATTTCGATACCATCGGTGGGTTGAATGACCAGGTAATTGTTTTTCAGCCCGTCATTCGACACATTGCTGGCACGCACGGTAAACAAGCCTTTGCCGCCATTTGGCAAAGCGGTCGGGCCGAGGATGTCTACGGCGACGGCCGGGTAATTATCGTTGTCCAGGTTGACGCCGCCCAGGGTATCCACCAGCAGGCCCTGTTCGTCCAGCACCTCGATTTTATAGTCGATATCACCATCGACCAGGGTGTCATTCTGACCCACCACCCAAATGGATTTCGACACACAGGCATCTTCACCAAAGGTAACTGAGTCCGGAACCGGTTTGGCCTCCTCCGGCAGGGTTGAAACAAATGTGAAACTGCGGCTGAATTCCGGATCAGGTTCCATCGAAACCTTGAACAGATCGGCGCTGCCATCTTCAGCAGTAACCAGCAGACGCGGGGCGTCAATGATCAGGCGTGGGGGTACCGTGCCGGGTTCACACAGCGGACCGCCCGTGGGGTCTCCTCCTGTCGGATCGCCACCCGTTGGATCACCGCCCGTGGGGTCTCCGCCCGTGGGGTCTCCACCTGTCGGGTCACCACCCGTTGGATCACCGCCCGTGGGGTCTCCGCCCGTTGGATCGGCACCTTCCGGATTATCCGCGCCCGTCACCTTAATGGTGGCTTCGGCCTTGCTGCTTTGTGGCGTTGTCAGGTCAAACTGCTCTTCGGCGGAAAAGCCAGCCAGGCCATCGCGATAGGTTTCATAAAGATCAGCGGCTGAAGCGCCGGCGCGGGGTAATATCAGGCAAATCACCAGACCATTGGCGATTTTTTTGCGGACGGATAATTTCATGATAAGAACATCCCTGTCATCTCGCGATAGTTGTGATTATTCTTCTTCCTCACTCAGTCTAGCACATACACAATTTTCTGCGCTATCAGCCTGGTTACAACCAAAACTTCCAATGGATAACCGCGTCAGCCCTGCAGCGTGTCGCCAACGGTAATGGTTTCCCCTGCCCCGGTCTGCAAGGTCGCGTACTGACCAAATAAAGGCTGGCGCCGCTTCGGATCGAGCGGATTGATATCCCGCAGGGTGGCAAACGGCTCTCTGGCCGGGTGCCGCTCGGCCGTTTGCTGGTTAATGGTTGGCACCACGCAACGCTCACAGGGCAGGCGGAAGTTGAAACGATAGCGCTCATTGCCCAGGCTGCCTGCCTCGTGCTCACCAAAAGGCGGCAGCCCGCGGACCACGATATTCGGCCGGAAGCGGTTCATCGGCACCGCGGTATCGCCTTTGTCCACCAAAACACTGTTCAGGCGTTCCAGCGAGGCCTCATCAATCACCAGGTAGGGGGCCGCATCGGCAAACTGTACTCGGGTGTCCTCACCCAGATCTTCAGGCGAGGTTTGCGCACGCTCTGCGCCCGGCGCCATGCGCACCAGGCGTAAAGGCCTGGTGCTTTCCAGCGCCCGGGTAATCCATTCCGACGCCTGCGGGCTGACTTCGATGGCCGCGCATTCATCTTTCCAGATTTTAACCTGCAGGCGTGGCTGCTGCGCTGCATCCGCCGCATGTTCCAGAGGTACGCGAATGGCCCCGTGCCCGGGACGGGAGAGCACCAGGCTGCCATCCTCCAGAGCCGTTTCAACCAGTGCCAGCGAGGCAATATCGCGTTGCGTCACCGCACGGCCATTTGCGGCCACAATCATCCACTGGCGGTCATAAGGCATGCCTTCGGCGGTCAGTTGCGCCTGCTGTAGTTCGATGCCGCGGCAGGATTTTACCGGGTAGAAAAAGAGGCCGCTGACTTCCACGTTTTTTTGGCTCACAACAGTCTGCCCACAGCGGCCGCACCCGGGGACTCCTGCGCCGGGGCGCTGGCGGCCATCGCCAACAATTGTCCGAGGGTGGCGTTTGTCACCATTGTTACCCGGTGTAGCTGCGTCATCATCAAGTTCCTGTTTTATTGCCGGCTATAACCACCGGCCATCATCACAATCAGCCAATACTACCGGATTGTATTTCATGGTGGCGTTGAAGCAAGCCTGGCAAACGGTGCATTTAACCGCACCTCACTCCTCAGTTAACCACTGCAAGGCAGATTCCACGCAATGTGGTGCGCCCTGCTCACCTGCAAGGCCGCTGATGGCAACGCGCGGTGGGCCCGTTGCCCGTTACACTGTTGCAGTGAGCCAAGCACCAGCAACCCTTCTGCAGCGGACTGTTCCCTACCTCGCTGCCATCCTGACGGGCGTTATCGCCACGCTGGTACTGATTACCTTGCCCCTATTCGTTGCCGGCATGGCAGACCAGTACGGTTGGGGCGACCGGGCCACCGGCTGGCTGGCCGCTGCTGACATGGGCGGAGGTGCTTTAGCCAGTGTGTTGATGGCCCTGTTTATCAACCGCATCAGCTGGAAGAAAACCCTGTGGGCGGCAATCGCGTTGGCCGTCACCGGCAACCTGGTGTGCATCGGACTGGACAGTCTGCCAGGCTTGCTCACGGCCCGCGTGGCGACCGGGTTTTTCAATGGCCTGATCCTGTCCATCGTGTTTGTGGCACTGTGCCGCTCACCCAACCCCGACCGTTATTTCGGCGTATACGTGTTTCTGCAACTCAGTCTGCAGGCCATACTGCTGCCGTTGCTGCCCGGCTTGCTGGCCACTGCGGGCATTACCGCTGTTTACCTGATGTTCGCCGCGGCGTCGGCCGCCACCGCCCTGTTGGTGGTGGTTTTTCCGGCCCAAGAGGCAGCCAGGCCGGATGAGCCGGCCAGCCAGGGAACCCCGGCAACGGACCAGACCGGCCCAAACACCCGGCTTTCAAGCGCTGCCACCACGGCTGTGACCCGGTCAGTACCAGGCAGGCGGCTCAGCCACTGGGCGCTGCTGGCGCTGGCGGCACAGGCCATCTATTTTCTCGCCCCGGCCGCGATCTGGGGCTATTTCGAAGCCATCGGTGAAACCTTCCAACTGGCGATGGCGCAAGTGGGCGACGCACTGGGCATGGCATCACTGGCCGGCATTGCCGGCGCTTTCACGGTGATCCTGCTGGGCAGCCGCTTCAACCGCATGGCCAGCATGGCTGTTGGCACTGCCCTGTCCGTGCTGGCGGTAGGGGTATTATTGAACGGCACCGGCTTTGGCTGGTTCCTGCTGGCCGCAGCACTGGTGAATTTTTCCTGGAATTTCACCTTTCCCTACCAGATGGGCACACTGGCACTGTTTGACAGCTCCGGCGCGGTGGCCGTACTAAGCCTGGTGGTGCAGTTATCCGGCCTCAGCCTGGGGCCGCTGCTGGCCAGCTTTCTGGTCACCGGCGCGGATTACACCGCGGTGCTGTGGATCTGCGCCGGCTGGTATGTGATCAGTTACGCCATGTTCCATATCAGCGCCCGCGGGGCCAGGCGTGATACCCGGCAGCCAGCACTGGAGATTCCGTCATGAACACCCGGGAATACGCTCAACTGGACGGCATAGCGCTGGCGGAACGCATCCGCGATGGCGTGCTGTCCCCGCTTGATGCGCTGGACCTGTGCTACCAGGTGGTGGCGGAATTCGATCAGACGATCAATGCCTTTGTCAGCCTGGAAAAGGAACAGGCCCGCCAGATCGCAAAGCGAGCGGCGGAGCAGATGACAATGCAATCCGCGGGCGTACTGGGCGGCGTGCCGCTGGCGATGAAAGACTGCGTCGGCTTTGTCAAAGATGCGCCGCGCAGTTTTGGCTCACGCCTGGCGGCCGGCACCCTTCCCGATTTTGATGACGAGGTGGTGGCCCGCTACAAACGCGCCGGCCTGGTGCCGGTGGGTACCACCAATGTGCCGGAATTCTCCAGTTCCGTGACCACGGAATCGGTGCTGCACGGCCCTTGCCGCAACCCGTGGGACACCACGCGTTCGGCCGGCGGATCCAGTGGCGGTGCGGCAGCCGCTGTGGCTTATGGCGCGGTGCCCATTGCCTACGGCAACGATGCGGCCGGCTCCATTCGCATCCCGGCGTCCTGCTGTGGCCTGTTTGGCTTCCGGCCCAGCCGCGGCCGGGTACCCACCGGCCCGGTTTATGGCGAGTTCTGGCATGGCCTGATGGTGCACCACGTGATCACTCGCAGTGTGCGTGACAGTGCGCTGGTGCTGGATATTTCCGAGGGCATAGATGCCGGTGCCCCTTATGGTGCGCCGCAGAAGGCCCGCGATTTCCTGGATGAAACCAGCCAGCCACCCGGGTTGCTGCGCATTGCTGTGAGTGATGGCGCGGAACAGGGACATGTGATTCACCCGGAATGCCGCGCAGCATTGCAGGATACCGCGCAGCTGCTCAGCGAGCTGGGACATCAGGTGGACTGGGTGTCACCACAGTACGATAGCCAGCAATTACTGCAAGGCGTGATTACCCTGCTGTCGGTTTCGCTGGCGCAGGAAATTCCCGATACCGCTGAGCAGACCGGCCGGACCATTGGCCCGGATACGGTGGAGGCCTGCCACCTGGAACTGATGCGGCGCGGCCAGCAGATCAGCGCGCTGGAACTGGCCGCGGTGCTGGAATTCAAATCGTCCCTGGGCCGCCTGATGGGGCGGTTCTTTGGACAGTACGACGTTTTGCTGACACCCACTTTGGCGGAACCGCCACTGCGGCTGGGCGAGCTGAACAGCAATTCAGCGGACACCGATGCCTATCTCGACCGGTTCAAGCGTTACAGCCCGTTTGCGCCACTGGCCAATGTGTGTGGCCTGCCATCCATGAGCGTGCCGCTGTGCTGGTCGTCCGGCGGACTGCCGCTGGGCATGACCTTCAGCGCCGCTTACGCCGAGGACGGCCGCTTGCTGCAACTGGCCGGGCAACTGGAGCAGGCGCACCCGTGGGCACATCGGCATCCGCCGATTGGTGCCTGGGACTAATCTCCCGGCTTACTGAAAGGAAGCTGCGTTGTTCCAGCCAGTGCCCTTGTCGTCACCGCGCTCCCAGTAGAACGTGCTGCGCGGCTTTGGATGGTTGCCGATTTCATCCATGCTGTAGCTGTCATACAGGCGCCCACCCACCATGGTCTGGATCACGCTGTCGCTGTAACCCAGATCTTCCAGCGGGTTCTTTGCCAGCACGATCAGGTCAGCCAGCTTGCCCACCTCCAGGCTGCCGATCTGCTGCTCCAGACCCAGCGTGGTGGCACCATTCAGCGTGGCGGCGCGCAATACCCGGGCATTGCTCATGCCACCCTGCGCTATCAGCTGCATTTCCCAGTGCATGGCCAGCCCCTGCACCTGAGAATGCGAGCCCACGTTCACCAGCACACCGGCATCGTCCAGTGTTTTGAGTGAGCGGGCAACGCCACGAAAACCCACATCCCACAACTCATCGGCGGCATGCAGGCCGGTCATGGCGCGGGCGTACAGCGGTGCGGAATACTGCACCCCTACCGGGCTGTAACCGCTGTTGACCTGCGGCACGTAGGCGGCAATGCGCGGATCATCCCAACTGCGCGTGTGCTGGTACATATAGTTCTCACCCAGCATTTCTCCAAAGGTCGCCGCCAGCGTTGGTGTGTGGGCTGTGCGGCTGTGCGCGAACAGTTGCACGATATCGTCGTAGTAATGCGCCAGCGGAATGTTGTGTTCCAGTGAGCTGTGGCCATCGATAATGGCACTGATGTTGTTATAGATATGACTTTCGCCCTCCACCGCCACCATCAGCCCGGCGTCCCTGGCCGCCTTGATAATTTGCTGCCGCTGGCGGCGCAAGGGCTGCCGGTAACTCTTGATCACCTGCCCGCCCAGCGCAACTTTCCGCGCCATGACGTTTTCGGCGTCTGTCAGATCGCCAATTGGCTCGTACACCGGATCGTACTTGCCGGGCCGCCCAAACAACACGCTGCCCACGCTGATGGTGCGCGGCCCCACCATCACTCCGGCATTGCGCATCTCGCTCATGGCATAGCTGGGTAACTCACTGGCATAGGGGTCGAAATTGGTGGTGATGCCATAGGCCAGGGAAGCATAGTGGCTGGCCTGTTTTTGCGGCATCGTACCGCTGGACTGGTAATAACAATCCTCCAGGTGACCGTGCATATTGACCAGCCCTGGCATGATGGTCTTGCCGCGGCTGTCGATAACCAGTGCGTCCGCGGGGATGCTCACCTGCGGTTCCGGGCCCACCGCCACGATGCGGTTGCGCTCCACCACCAGCGTGCCCTGCTCAATCACATCGCCGGAAATGGTAATCAGGCGCGCACCGACAAACGCCACCCGGCCCGTGGGAACATCTGACTCCACCACCAGGCCGATAGCGGCTGGCGGGGCGGTGGCCTCACCGCTGGTGGAAGCCTGCCGCAGGCTGTCACCCAGCAACCAGAACAAGCGGCTGGAATCCGCCGACCAGCTGAGGTTGAATCCGCCCAGTTGGGTCAACTTCACCGCCAGCGTGGCCGCCCCCGAAGCTGACACGGCCATGGGCCCGGCCGCATCCATCAGGCGCATCACGTAATACTGACGGTCCTGCTTGAAGGCGATCCACTGCAAATCAGGGCTGACGGTTAACTGGTGCCGGTCCGAGCCACGTGCCACGGCATGTTCACGCCGTTGCTGGCCGTTGCGGTCCACGCTCTCCAGGCGGCTGCTGCGCACACCCTCGACGTAGCTGTCGGTGACAAAATAAATACGCTGGCCATCCGGCGAAAACCGCGGCGCCTCGACGGCATCGCCAATGCGCTGCGGCGCGCCGCCTGCAGCCGGCACGGTATACAGGCCATCCTGGGGATGAAATCCGGCCATGCATTTATTGCCGGGTTCGATTTGATACACCAGGGTGTTGCCATCGGGCGAAAACGCCGGCTGGCGGATCACCGCGGCACTGCTCACCACGCTGCGGGCCTGCTGTCCATCAAGCGGCATAAGCTGCAATGCACTGCCACCCTCATCGTCCCACTGCACCCAGGCCAGGGTTTTTCCGTCTGCAGACCAGGTCGGCTCATACTCAAAGGCCGTCGCCTTGCTGACACGCCGCGGCTGTCCGTCAGGCAGGGTTTTAAGCCACACATGACCCAGTGCATGAAAAGCCACGGCCCGCTGGCCCGGCGCTACCGCCAGGTTACGGATGGCTTTTACCGTTATGGTGTCCGGTGCCAGGTCAAACGGGAACCGCGCCACATCGGTGACGGGAATGTCCGCCTCCAGCTGGAATGGAATCGGTTGCGCATCAGCTGTTTGCGTATCCACCCGCAGCAGCTGACCCTGGCCCCAGATGGCAATGTGCCGGCCATCGGGAAACCAGTCGTACTGTGGATAATAACTGCCCTGGGCGATCCACTCGCCCTGCATGTCCCGTGCCAGCTGGTCAAAAACCGGCCGTTGCTCACCGCTTTCAAGGTCGTAGACAAATAGCACGGTTTTATCTTTTACCCGCCGCACGAACGCCAGTTGGCGTCCATCCGGCGAGGGCTGGGCCGTGGTGGCACCGCCAAAGCCTTTCAGCAGCTCGCGGGTTTCACCACTGGCAAGATCACGCTGCATGATGGCATGAATGGTGTGATTGGCATCGATAAAAATCGAGGTCGCGCGCGCATCACCACCGGTTTTCTGCGTGTAATAGTAATAACGGCCATCCGGTGAAAACTGCCCTTCATGCACGTTTTCATAGAATCCCGGCGAAGCCACCAGCAACTCCCCGCTGCCACCGCCAAGGTGGTACAGGCGCAGCTCCGAGGTATACAGATCGTGGTACTCAGACGACAGGCGGGTAGCCGCGATGTATTGATCGCCGGGACCCCACACCGGGCTGGTCAGCACATCAGTGTGCTCAAACGTCAGTTGCCGCGCACCACTGCCATCAATGGCGGAGACCCAGGCGTTATCACTGCCGCTGGCATCGCTGAGGTACAGCAGTTGCTGCCCGTCAGCGCTGAAGTGCGGGGTGCGCTGCATCGCCGCGCCGCCGTGCACCCGCGTGGCCTCACCGCCCTGCGCGGGCAATGTGTAGATATCTCCCAGCAGGTCAAAAGCCAGGGTCTTGCCATCCGGGCTGACGTCCACGCTCATCCAGCTGCCTTCGCTGAGTGTAAACCGGGCACGGGTGTTCGGCTGCCCGGTGTCGGTAACATCCCAGTCCGCTGCCAGAACGGTACATGGCAGGCAAACTACGGCCAGCAGCCCGTGGATTGCATTGAAACCCATACGACTCAACTGCATAAGATATCCTCGACGCGATATAACACCTGGCTAAGTGAACTGCCCGCTATAGACCTTGCGCGGCTATTTACTGGGCGTGTAATGCTGCAAGGTGTTGCCGGTGCAGTTTACCGTGCTGTCCAGCCCACTGCCGGCCTGCTCACCCTCCTCCGTTTCCAATGCCTTCTTGATGGCCACCCAGGCCTCCAGGTCGGGATAGGAATCAACGATGGTGAAGCGCGAATAGTCGCCCACCACGGCGGTCACCGCACCGCTGGTGATATTGGCTTCGGGCAACACGCCATTGACAAAAGCTACCCAGCGGGCGTTGGCCTGCCTGATCTGATCCATGCTGGATTCATTCTTGGACGTACAATCCCAGATCTCCAGCACGCGGGCCTCATCAGCCAGCACGGCCGAAGATGCGCCTGCCGAGAGGACAACAGCCAGGGCCAGTTTTTTAACAAAAGGTGATGAGTTCATTTGAATTCTCCCGGGCGTTGAGCCCTGATTTCAGGTGAGGCGCTTGCGCCGGCGTTTCCACCACACGTAGACACCGGTAACGGACAAAAGGGCCACGGCAAGGCCGGTAAGAAACACCAGGATGCGTCCTGGCAGGCCGGCAAAATCGCCGCCGTGTATGGATTGATAAGTGGCATCGGCCAGATCACCCAGGCCGCGTGCTTCACCCAGCAGGGAACCGGCCACTTCTCCGCTGGCCGCGTGCACGTAGACCTCGCCCAGCCCGGGGCCGGCATGATCGGGCCGGCCAAACACCAGGCGGAACATGCCTCTGCTGTGCGAATAGCTGATGGACAAGGGCTCGCCGGCAAGGCCTTGTGCCGCAACGTGTGCGCTGGCCTGCTGCAGTGCACGGTCAAATGAGGTACCGGCATCAGGCAGCAGGACATCAGCGGATGTCCGGGCGGGCGGCTGGTCCCACACGGTTTCCGTGAGCGGCGACAGCATATTAACGGCCGGTTGAAACAACTGCGTGTTCAGGCCGAGGGCAATACCGGTGAGCGCCACCGGCAAAATCATCAGCCAGAACCACAAGCCGGTGGCCCGGTGCAGCTGGAAATTGGTTTGTAATGCCGGCAGCCCGCGTTTCACTTTCCAGGCGGCTTTCCAGCGGCGCAGGAAGGGCTTCGCATCAGGGAAGCTCAGCCACAAGCCGATCACCGCCATAACGCTCCACAACAAGGCAACTGTGCCCCAGATGGGACGGCCGATGGAACTGGGCAGGAACATGCGGTTGTGCAGCTTGTGCGCCAGTGGCACCCAGTTCTCGCGGCCACAGCACTCACCCCACACCCGCGCACCGGTTACCTCGCCCGTTACCGGGTTGACAAATACTTCATCAAACGGCAGGTCAAAAGGCTCGCCGGTTGCCGGGTCATCGATGGGTTCGATGTAGAACACACTGGCATGTTGCGGCCGGGCCACCACCGGCAGGTAGGTCACACGCACACGCGGGTCCCATGCTTCCACCGCCGCCACCAGCTGGCCGGGGCTTTGCGCCGCCTGGCCTGGCTGTTCCAGCCGGAACATTGCGGGGTTCAGCAGCGCGTTGAACTCATCATAAAACGCCAGGATACTGCCACTGATGCCAGCCACCACCAGGAAGGCCGCCAGCAGCAGTCCCAGGTAACGGTGGATACTCAACAGGTTTTTTTTCATTGCAACGCCACTCCAGACCGGTGCCGCACCCGGTCAGGGTGTGCGGCCATTGGGATCAATGGCGCCACAAAGCATCAACCCGGCGCCGCCGGAAGATTCGGCGGCACGCGGTGTTACCGGCGACAGATTAATACTGCGACTCCGGCAGGCGTACCACCAGGCCATCATGCTCATCAGTGATCGTGATCTGGCAGGACAGGCGGCTGTTTTCCCGCGGTGCTTCGGTGGCCGATAACAGCTCGGCTTCCAACCCAGAAGCTTTGCCGATCTTGTCGATCCAGGCCTCATCAACATAGCAATGGCAGGTGGCGCAGGAACAGCATCCACCGCACTCGGCTTCAATGCCGGTCACCATGTTGTCCACCGCGCATTCCATCAGCGTCAGGCCGGGTTCGGCGTCGATCAGGTATTCCTGACCCGAATATTCAACAATTTTTACTGAAGGCATATGGTTCTCTTCTCGGTCATTGTGATAAATGGCGTATTCAATACTTACTGCGCCGGGCCATTCACTGCGCCGGAAAGGCCAATATCTGAGGGGCTTCCATCCGCCTTGCGGATGGCCGGGTCGCCACGGCCCGTGATGTAACCGGCAGCCGGCAGATAGCCGGCGTCCAGTTGCGGATCTTCGTGATACAGGTGGCTCCCGGTTTGAATGGCCCGACCTTGCTGTTGCTCTGGCCAGGGTGCTTCATTGTTATGAAAAATGCTGTAATCCACGGTAATGACGGCGTTGTCCTGCGCATTCAGGGCAAACGGAATGCTGTTGATAAACACCGAGTTGGTGACCTGAATCTGCGCCTGCTCCTCGGCGTAAACAGCGTCGTCCTGGTTGTGGTCAAACACCGAGTTGATCACCCGCGTCGAGGTATTTTCATACGCCGCCACCGCAGCGGAATCGTTGTTTGCAAACACTGAGTTTTCCACGCTGAGCCGGGTTTCCCCGCTGACCCAGATGCCGACATGGCCATCGACCACCTGTACCTCACGCAGCCTCACCGTGCTGGCGCCAAACAGGGAAAGTGACATCTTGGGAATGTGCTGCAGGCGCACGTTTTCCACCTGCACCTTGCTGTCGATAACAAAAATGCCGTGGCCCTCATAGGTGTCATCGTCAGGGTCTGCCACGCGGAAATCACGGATGGTCAGACCGCTGATGTGGACCTCAGAACGGTGCACCAGCAGCGCGGAAACCTGCGGGCCGCTGCTGCCATCCAGCACCGCACCGGGCTCGCCACGCAAGGTGAGGTTTTTGTCCTCGATCAATACACCGCCACGTATCAGCAATTCCTGGTAGGGCACGTCGTAATGCGCTTGCGGTGTGTATATCCCCGCTGCCAGCACCAGGGTGTCGCCATCAGCCGCCGCATCAACCGCCTGCTGTAATCCGCCATAACCGTGAAAATGGCACTGCTCATCCGCCGCGGCTGGCGCGCAGACCCGCCATTCAACAGCCCACAGAGGGGCGGCGGCAAACAAGCAAATCACCGCCAGCGCGCTCAGTGTCCAAACCCTGCCAGGACTGCAGGCTGCGTTACCGCCGGCTGCGGTCCGGCCGGTGTCGTGGTTCAGTGTGCTGAATGTCGTCATCATTTCGCCCTTTCACCCATCTGCATGCGGCCATGCCGTTGACCCGCATTATAGAAGCAGGCCTGTGACCAAAGGCGGAGCCAAACAAAGCCAGGCAGGTGACCTGAATGCACCAGTACCAGGCATGGATTCACCTGGCGGCAGCCACTCCTGTTTGCGAAACCCGCGAAAAATCAAAGGCTCAGCGTGGTCCGGCAGACAAATACCGCTGCCCGGCGGCCGTGGCCGTTGCCGCAATGCCGGCCTGTTGCAGGCTGCCCTCGCGGTGTATGGTTGAATGCCGGGACCGCCGCACGGATGGGTTCGCTGCAGCGCCCGTTCAAAGGAGCTTGCAAACCGCCATGAAAAACTGTTCAGCCTTAGTTATAGCTGGCCTGTTACTGTTGGCTCCCTCGGCTGGCAGCGCCGCCGGGCAGTCGCATTTGCAGCCAGTGGTCAACACCTACCAGCGTGCGCTGGAATTCGACTGGCCGTTGCTGCATATCGGTACCGCCGAATATGCCGAGGGGCCTACCGGGCTTACCGTGATTCACTTCCAGAAAAAGGTACTGGCCGCGGTTGACGTGCGCGGCGGTGCGCCCAGTTCGGTAAACAATTCATTCCTTGATCTTGGCTATGACTTCCCGGAACTCGATGCCGTGGTGTTTGCCGGTGGCTCGTGGTATGGCCTGGAAGCCGTCACGGCCGTTTCCAGCGCCCTGAAGGACGATGGATTGCGCGATGGCAAAGCGTTCGGAGAAGAGCCCAATATCGCACTGTCCATTGGTTCCATCATCTTCGACTTCGGTTCGCGCCGGCTGAATGAAATCTATCCCGACAAACAGCTGGCGCAGGCGGCTTTTCGTGCAGCCCGGCCAGGTTTGTTCCCACTGGGCGCACAGGGTGCCGGCCGTATGGCCAAATCCGGCGGGTTTTTTGGCTGTAATGCCTTCTCCGGCCAGGGCGCGGCCATGCGCCAGGCCGGCGCGGTAAAAGTAGCGGCTTTCGTGGTGGTGAATGCCTACGGGCTGGTCACCGACCGCGACGGGCGGCCGGCGGCCTGCTACCCGGATGCCAGTTGGCCGGAAGACTGGCGCACGGCGGATTTGCTGGTGGATTTCCCGGCTGTCAAGGAAGCCGGCTGGAGCGGCCCCGGGCCTTCCACCGAAGGCCGCCGCGGTAATACCACGGTCAGTCTCGTGGTGGTCAATCAGAAACTTTCGCCCGCTGACCTGAAGCGGCTGGCGATCCAGGTACACACCTCCATGGCCAGGGCCATTCAGCCGTTTGCCACGCATTACGACGGCGACGTGCTGTATGCGGTTTCCACCGCGGAACTGGACCACAGCGGCGATGAAGCGGCAGCCATGTCCGGTCCGGATATCGGTGTACTGGCCAGCGAAACCATGTGGGATGCAATTCTTGCCTCGGTACCGCAGCAACCTGCCCTGCCGGTGGCCCGGCAGCCAGACGCGGCGGCAGCCCCGCCCAAAGCACGCCGCGAACAACTCAGGCAATTCGCCGGCGACTACCGCTTCAGCGCAGAGGCCAGCCTGTCGGTTCACGCAACCGGACAGGCCTTATACGCCACCGCCAGCGGCCAGCGGGATGTGTTCGCGTTAAAACAGGGCGAGAAAACCGAACTTCTGCCCGTTTCAGACACCACCTTTACCGTGCCTGGCCGCTATCCGCTGCTGCTGGATTTTTCAACGCCCGGTGAATTGCTGCTGAACCCCGGACACTGGCAGCAAAAAGGCAGCCGCGTGACCGCACCGTGAGCCCGGCACACAACATGTTCAGGCTGGCGCTTGCGCCGTTTGAAACGGCCGGTGCCGTGAGACAGAATGAGCCGCATACGGCTGGTCGGCGCGCCAGCCTGCCCGCAGCGCGGCTGCGTTATAACACCCCAGGACTAACCCGGTATTCATTGATATGACCACTGAAAACAAACACACCATCGACAACGAGCCCGAATTGCGCGAACTGTACGGTGAAACCGGTGAGCGCGCGATATTGAAAGTTCAGCGCAAGCTGGACAAGCATTGCCGTGATTTTATCGCCCGCTCACCCTTCCTGTGCATTGGCTCATCCCGGCCGGACGGACACGCCGATGTGTCCCCCCGCGGCGACCCACCGGGTTTCGTGCATGTGGCCGACGACCACACGCTGCTGATACCCGACCGTCCCGGCAACAACCGGCTGGATACGCTGACCAATATATTCAAGAACCCGAAAGTAGGCCTGTTGTTCATGATCCCCGGCCTGGATGAAACCCTGCGGGTCAACGGCGATGCGCGGGTGATCTCGGACGAGGCCGAACTGGCCCGGTTCGAATTCCGCCGGCATGTACCCAAGGTGGCCATCCACGTCACCGTGCACGAGGCTTTTCTGCATTGCGCCAAGGCGCTGAAGCGTTCACAGCTGTGGGATGAGTCGGCGAAAATCGATCGCAAATCCTTCACCCGGCCGGCGCAGATATTTGCTGACCACGTTGAAGGCGGGATGTCAGCCGATGAGGTCGAAGTCTACCTTGAGGAGAACTACAAACACGGCCTGTATTCCAACGATTGATACCGGGCCCGGGCGGGGTGCCGGGTCCACAAGCTTGCCACCCGCGCAAATCAGCGGACATTCGGCCACTCAGGCGGGCGTACGCAGGCGCCGGTAAAACGATGCCGCGCGCTCGTCCAGCGCCTCATCTGCCTGGCGCAGCAGCGACAGCGTGGGCACCACCACCAGCGGCCAGCAGGTAGCGATATACAGATACACCGTGTCGCCCAGCAAGCCATGGCGGCGGCTCAGCCACCAGACAGTGCCGCTGAGCGCCCAACCGCCGAGCACGCCCCAGGCAGCCGCCGTGGGCTTGGTGGCACCCGCCAGCAAGCCATAAGCGCCGGTCAGCAGAACCGGTGCCAGCAGCGCGTAAACCAACGCGCCATCCCGCCACGGCGTGGCGGAGGCCCGATTGCCGCCATATACCCCGGCGTACAGACCCGCCAGGGCCAGCAGGCCGAGTACCACCAGGAAAACCGCCGTGGCCCGTAGCCGGCAGAAAGCCGGCCACCATGCCGCCAGCCGCGGCCCGGCAGGTTGCATGAACAGGGACACATTGGGAATCACCACCAGCGGCAGCAGCGTGGTGATATAGGCGGTGACATCCAGGCCCAGCTGCCACACCAGCTTGTTCAGCAACCAGGCCAGCAAGCCCAGCCCGTAGCCTGTGGCTATGCCCCAGAATACCGCCGCTTCGGTGGTGGCCCGCACATAGAATATATTGCCGATGGCAATGGCCGGCGGCACCACCATGGCATAGCCGAGCAATAACCACTGCAGCACCGAGGCAGTGCCCAGTACGTAGCCGCAGTAACAGGCTATTAATGCCGCCAGGGCGCCATAGGCTACTGAGGTAATGCGGTAGGCGCGCAGCTTGCGGGTATGTGTGAAATGTTTGGAGGCGGGTATCCAGTCATTCACCACCATGGTTGAACTGGCCAGCAACACTGGCCCGCCAGAGGAGATCAGCGCTGCCAGCACCGCCGCAATGGCAATGCCGCCAAGCAGCGGCCCGCTGTCCATGGCGATGCGCGTGACGCTGTTGTAGCCGGCGATGCCGGCGTCCGCGCCATATTTTGCCAGGGCTTCAACCCCGATGAATGCCGCCAGGAAACTCATCAGCGCCGCCAGCAATCCGGCCAGCAGGAAAGCAGGGATCAACACCCGTTCGCTGCGCGCGGAACTGGAAAAGTTCACGTATACCGAGGTGGCCGGGGTGTGAATGGTGGCGGAAAAAAACATCGCAATGATCGGCAGCCAGCCCAGGCCCACCATGCTCCACCACGCATCAAGGTCCTTGCCGCTTGCCAGCAGCGCGCTGTCCGCCCTGGCCATGACTCCGCTCACGCCCCCCATCTGCTGCGCACCCACCCAGGCCACCAGCCCGAGGCCGCAGGTGATCACACCACAATGGATGATGTTGGTGAACGAGGTGCCTTTCAGGCCGGATACCGCGGTGGCCATGATGATGACTACCGAGCCCATGATTATGCCGGCCACCAGTTCGATGCCCAGCACATTGCTGATGATTACGCCGATCAGCAATGGCTCAATAATATTGACGACAAAATACTCGCTCTGCACGCACAGGCTGGTCAGCCAGCCGCAACGGCTGGTGCCGTAACGTTGCTCGAACAATTCGCCGATGGTGGTGAGTTTCAGACGGCGGTACGGGCGGGTGAATACCAGCCCCACCAGCGCCAGGGCGAGGAAGGTATTGATGCCATACCACAGGTTCCAGATGCCAGTGTTCATCACCGCACCAGCCACGCCGTAAGTGCCTACTCCACCGATACGCGTGCCGGCCACCCCGGCGGCGATCATCACCACCCCCATGCCGCCGCCCGCGGTTGCCCAGGCAGCAGCGCTGGGCAGGTGACGATTGAACAACACCCCCAGCAGCGGCACCAGCGCGAGGTAACCAAGTATCGTCCATGTCGCCGCATTCATCTGTGGTTCCCTCGCATCATTTCGGGCCGAAAAGGCCGTATCCGCTGCGGGTGGGGCAAAAATCAGCCCGTCAGGCCGCTGCAGCCGGAGTGAACCCGGAGTTTGATTCTACCGCCAAGGCGGTCTGGTACAAGCGCTGGCGGTGTGGGCATTTTAGTGAGCCTGCGCACAGTTAATGCGTTGATTTATAGGCCTTAGTCAACATTTTGCCGGCCAAAAACCACCGGCATTGGTGCCTTATGCGCACCGTCTTTAAAGTTTTTGGCACCTTCCGCGCCGAGGGTGGCGGGTGATAGTCTCAAGCCGTGGGAACTCCGGTTCTGGAGAAAGGCATCGCTCCCTGGGAAATGCCTGCGGTCTAAACACATCACAGAGAGATTCAAAGCTCATGAATACTACTTACAGCAAGATTCTGGCTTACGCAGCTGTGCTGGGCATATCAGCCCCCGGCCTGCAGGCACAGCCAACCGAAGCCGATGAACTGGCTTTGGAAGAAGTCATTGTCACCGCCAGCAAGCGCGAGGAGCGTTTGATTGATGTGCCTATGGCCATCGCCACCATGAGTGGCCTGGAACTGAAAACCCGCGGCATCGATTCCATCCAGGATCTGTCATTTGCCGTTCCCGGCCTGACCATGCGCGAAGACGGCCCAGGCAGCTACCAGGTGTTTCTGCGCGGCATCGCCAACCCACATGGCGGCGGCGCACTGGTGAGCATTTACCAGGATGAAATCCCGATGGTGCTGACCGGCTATGACGTGCTGCCCACC
>JBFIHZ010000051.1:0-16827 GCA_041601535.1 Lysobacterales bacterium
GAAGTGGCATCAAATACTATTTTTACCTGGTCCCGTTTGATGTGGGTAAGCAGATCCTGAACGCCGCGATGCGTGGTCTCCAGCCCATGGTCACGGGCTTTGGCCAGGCCGTCGGAGTATTCATCAATGCCTACCATCCACAGCGGATTGACCCACTCACTGCGCAAGGCCTTGATCATGAGATCAGTGCCAATATTTCCAGAACCGATCAGGGCCGCATTCACCATGGGCATGTCAGAGGGCCTCCAACACGCCGGTGGCACTGTCTGCCACTGGGCGTTGCTGCAAAATTTCGCGTAACACCTGACCCGCGCGAAAAACATCTTCGAAAGAATTGTATAAAGGCACGGGCGCCATGCGGATGATGTTGGGCTCTCGAAAGTCTGCGAATACTCCGCGCTCCATTAACGAATTGAAAACTGATCGATCGGCTCCAGCCAGCTTAAGCGACAGCTGGCAGCCACGCCTCTGTGGGTCCGCGGGGGTGATAATCTGCAGCTCTGACTGCCCAGCACAAACATCTTTAAGCATGTGTTCCAAAAAACCGGTTAGCTCTATGCTTTTGCGGCGCAAAGCCGGCATGCCGGCTTCAGCGAAGATTTCCAGCGCAGCTTTTTTCACCGCCATACCGAGTATCGGTTCATTGCTTACCTGCCACCCCTCAGCACCTGGCATGGGTTGGAAGTTATTCTCCATCAGAAAACGCCGTTCCTTGTTATGGCCCCACCAGCCACCAAATCTTTGCAACTCAAAGTTTTCTGCATGCCGTTGGTGGACAAAGATTCCACCCACGTTTCCGGCACTGGAATTCAGGTACTTGTATGAACACCAGGCCGCGAAATCCACACCCCAATCGTGCATTTCGAGCGGCAGGTTTCCGGCCGCGTGAGCCAGATCAAACCCTGCCAGCGCACCGGCTTCATGCGCTGCGGCGGTGAGTTTTTCCACATCAAAATACTGTCCGGTAAAGTAGTTAACCGCACCGAAGAACACCAGGGCCAGTTCATCACGGTGCTCCAGCACAGCTGCAAGTATGTCTTCCTCCCGAATCAGGTATTCACCTTCACGCGGCTCGATTTCGATAATGGCTTCGTCCGGGTCCAACCCATGAAACCGCACCTGGGTTTCCAGCATGTAACGATCAGAAGGAAACATGCGTGACTCACTAATGATCTTGAAACGTTTCTTGTCCGGACGGTAAAAAGAGACAAACAGCAAGTGCAGATTAACTGTCAGTGAATTCATGCAAACTACTTCCGCTTCCTGAGCCCCGACCAGGCCTGCCACCAGAGGTGTCAATGACGTGTGATAGTCGTACCAGGGGTTCCGCGCTTGAAAGTGACCTTCCACTCCCAGCGCAGCCCAGTCATTCATTTCAGCCTGTACCGCATCAACCGCGGTAACGGGCATCAAGCCCAGTGAATTACCCGCGAAATAGATAACAGGCTCACCGTTATGGCGCGGATGTTTGAACCGGTGGCGGTACTGCGCCAGCGGGTCGTTGCGGTCTTCTTCCAGTGCATATGCAAGTGAATTTTCAATCATCATGATTTGCAGCCATCACGGTAAAAGCTGTTGAGCCGAGTTGATCCACATCAAGCCGAATGGTTTGCCCACCCTGCAACGCCACTGCTTCGGTCGCGGCGCCGGCAAGCAGTATCTGGCCGGGCAGCAGACTTTCTCCTGCCTCGCCGAGACACCTCGCTGCGGCAACCAAAGAACGGGCCGGATGACCGAGAATGGCTGCGCTGGAACCCAGCGATGCGTCCCGGCCGTTGACCGACATGACCATGCCCAGGTTGGACACATCCATATCGGGTTTACTCCACGGCCCAATTACAAACCCGGAACTGGAACAGTTATCCGCCACCACATCCTGCAGTGAAAACCTGAAAGCTTCATAACGTGAATCGATAATCTCCAGGGCCGGTGCTATCGCCTCCACTGCTGCAAGGGCTTCGAGCAAAGTTACCTTGCCGCTCAGTGGTTTTTTCATCAGGAAGCAGATTTCTGGCTCAACCCGCGGGTGCACGTAATTCTGCAGAACCAGATCGCCGCCGTCGTCAATCCCCATGGCGTCCGTCAGCCGGCCCCAAATCAGATCATCCACCCCCATTTGATGCATTTTGGCTTTGCTGGTAAAGCCCATTTTGAAGCCGGTCAAACGCTCGCCACGCATCACGCGTAACGCGATGCTTTGCCGCTGAATTTCATAGGCATCGGGCAGCGTGACGTGCACCCTTCGGCTCAGTTGTTCGATGGCACAAGCAGTTCGAGCCGCTTCATCGACTAGGAACGCAAGTTGTTCAAGGCTGGCGTCGCCGTATGGCCCGCACTGGTTGTCGTTCAGGTCGTAAGCGCTCATGCCGCGCCACCGAACCGCGCAGAAACAGTGCCCAGGTTTCCCACCCGGGCATGAAACACATCCCCCGGGCGTACTTGCACCATGGGCCCCAGAGCGCCACTCAGAATGACGTCGCCTTCTTCTAAAGGTGAATCAAATTCAAGGAGCTTGCGGGCCAACCACAAGACAGCATTCAGCGGGTTGCCCATGCACGCAGCCCCCACACCTTGCGATACCGGTTCGCTCCGATTTTCCATCACCATGCCGCACAAGCGTAAATCCAGACCGTTCAATGACCGTTTTTGGGTGCCGAGAACGTAGAGCGCGCTGGATGCATTGTCCGCAATGGTGTCGGTAATGGAGATATCCCAGCCTTCGATCCGGCTGTCCACAATTTCCAGCGCCGGCACAACATAGTCGATAGACCGCAGGATATCCGCCATCGTAATGTTGGGACCCGTGACCGGCCTGCCCAACACCATCGCCACTTCCGTTTCAATACGTGGGTTTATGAGTTGCCCGGTGTCAATATCCTCATGTTCCGTACGCGCCATATCGGTGAACAGGACACCGAAATCAGGTTGGTCGACCCCTAGTTGTTGCTGCACTGCTATGGAGGTCAATCCGATTTTTCTGCCACTAATACTCCTGCCCTGCTTCAAACCATGCCGAGTATTGATTTGCTGTATTTCGTAGGCTGAAGCAGCATCATTTTCTGCCAGCCGGGACCGGACCGGGGCGATGGCAGAAACTTTTTTTTGAGCAGAACGCAATTCTGCCGCGATGTTTTCCAGGTCAGTCATTGAGAGTTTATTAGCCTTCAGAGTGGATAATTAAAATTAAATTTCAAAGAACTCAGCAGCATTTTCACCAAGAATTCTGGCCTTGCCGTGGTCATTGATCACTGCCGTGTCGCGCACCAGCTGCCCCATTTTCTGTTCCCCTAACGGGAATGGGTAATCGGTGCCGAACATCACCCGTTCCACGCCCATCTTGGCGACCAACAAACGTAAGGCGTCATCATCAAACACCGCACTGTCGAGGTAGAAACGATCAAGGTAATGGCTGGGCGGATGCTCGGATTTACCCCGGGCAATGTCGCGGTGGAGCCAAGCATTGTCCAGGCGCCCCAGAAGAAACACAAAACTTCCGCCACCGTGGGCGAAGCAAATACGCAGTTGCGGCGGCAAGCGATCAAACGCTCCACCCAGTATCATCGACACAATGGACAACTGGGTTTCTGCAGGCATGCCCACCGTCCACCCCATCATGTAGCGTGAGGTTCGGTCACCACCCAACATATCCCAGGGATGGACGAAAACCGCTATATTTTCCATGGCGCAATGCAGCAGAAAACTGATCAGGCCCTCGTCATCGAGGTTCTTGTCGCCAACGTGGTTACCGATTTGCACACCCACGTGCCCATTTGCCCTGGCACGGCTGACTTCCTTGCAAGCCATATCAATATCCTGCAAGGGAACCTGGGCCAGGGCGTGCAGGCGACCATGTCCCCCCGCACAGATCTCCAGCGCCTGGTCATTGAAGGTCTGCGCGCAATACAAGGCCTGATCCGCAGGGCGCTCATAGGCAAACAATACCGGCGTGGCGCTGATAATTTGCTGGTCTATTCCATGGCGGTCCATTTCCTGTAACCGAATGTCAGCGTCCCAGCAGGCTGCATATACCGGGCGATACTCGCGCTCACCCTTCATCAGCATGGCCTTGCCATCTCCCAGCTGTTTCATCCATGGCCAATCACCCGTTCCGAAACGAGCAGCAAAGTCTTCCCAGCTGGCGGGTAAAAAGTGAGAATGGATATCTACGGTTTTCATAATGTATTCATTATACATATTCTGCATCCAATCAGCTATAGTATGTATACAAGATTCATTATTTTTCTCGCCAGGGAGACCCGGCAAGCTGAGGAGACGGGGTTTTGCTACTGAAAAATTACGTTGCCGGCCAATTTGTTTGGGGCGATAAGACCTTTGATAACATCAATCCGGTGGATGGCAACCTGGTGTGCCAGGTGTCAGAAGCAAGTGAAAGTGTGGTTGATGATGCGGTTTGCGCTGCACGGAAAGCCCTTCACGGGCCATGGTCCCGCTTGCCGGTGACGCAGCGATGCGATCTGCTGCATGCGGTGGCCGATGGTATTGAGTCGCGTTTCGATGAATTCGTAGATGCCGAAATCGCCGATACCGGTAAACCGTTGTCGCAAGCCAGAAACCTGGATATTCCGCGTGGTGCTGCCAATTTCCGGTTCTTCGCCGACCTGGCGCGCACTACGGGCGGGCAGTGCTTTCACACCGAAAATGCCGATGGTGGAGCATTGAACTACACCATCAATAAGCCTTTGGGCGTAATTGGTGTTATTTCACCGTGGAACTTGCCAATGCTGTTGCTGACCTGGAAACTCGCACCGGCCCTGGCTACCGGCAACACGGTGGTGGCCAAACCGTCAGAAGAAACTCCCTCCACGGCAAGTTTGCTGGCAGAAGTATTTGATGCCGCCGGCCTGCCCGCCGGCGTATTCAACCTGGTACACGGTTTCGGACCGGGCTCGGCGGGTGAGTTCCTGACCCGCCATCCGGGGGTTGATGCCATAACGTTTACCGGTGAATCGTCCACCGGCAGCGCCATCATGAAGGCCGTCGCCGACCGGGTAAAACCCATCTCCTTTGAACTGGGCGGAAAAAACGCGGCCATAGTATTCGCCGATGCGGACTTTGATGCTGCCGTGGCCGGTACCGCACGTTCCAGCTTTACCAATTGCGGGCAAGTATGCCTGTGCACCGAGCGGGTTTACGTGCAGCGCGAAATATTTGATGACTTTGTAACCGCATTGAAAATCAAGGCGGAAAACATTGTGATGGGATTTCCACATGATCCTGCCACCGAAATCGGACCGCTGGTATCACACGCACACCGGCAAAAGGTTCTGGAATATTACACACTGGCGCGGCAGGAAGGTGCCAATGTTGTTTGCGGCGGCGGAACACCGGAATTTGGAGATGCGCGAGACCAGGGAGCATGGGTTCAGCCCACCATATTGACCGGCCTGGCCGAAAAATCACGCTGCGTGAAGGAAGAAATATTTGGCCCGGTTTGCCACGTTTCCCCATTTGACACGGAAGAACAGGCAATTGCGCTGGCGAATGACAGTGAATACGGTCTGGCAAGCGCTGTCTGGACCAGCAATCTGCAGCGTGCCCACAGGGTGGCAGAACAGATTGAAGCCGGTATTGTCTGGGTGAACACCTGGTATCTGCGCGATCTTCGCACACCATTTGGCGGTGTAAAATTGTCCGGTATCGGCCGGGAAGGCGGACTGCACTCTCTCGGTTTTTACTCGGAGCCCACCAATATCTGCATTAAGTTATAGCAGTCAAATGCCTATTTTTGAGACCCTGAGAGACATCGAAATGACCAGCAAAACAGTTCCCGGCAAGGCCACCCCTCGCGGCGCCTTCCCTCATATCAAAAGGGCGGGGGATTTCCTGTACGTTTCCGGCACCAGTTCACGCAGGCCGGATAACAGTTTCGCTGGTGTGGAGGTGGATGATCTAGGCACCACCCGACTGGATATCAAGGCGCAGACGCGCGCGGTGATCGAGAATATCCGGGACATACTGGCCAGTTGCGGCGCACCGCTGAGTAGCGTGGTTGATGTGACCAGTTTTCTTGTCAATATGAATGACTTTGGTGGTTACAACGAAGTCTACGCGGGCTACTTCGATGCTGATGGCCCAACGCGTACCACTGTGGCGGTGCATCAGTTGCCACATCCACACTTGCTGATAGAAATTAAAGTGGTGGCCTATTTTCCCGAATGAACCGCTCGCCCATTAAACCCCTGCCGTTGCCACGCATATGCCGGCCAACAGCACAGCGCAAGACCCGAACAGCCGCCATGAAACCAGAGCTGCACAAACACATTTAGCGAACGCGCAACTTCCAAAGCTGCAGGAGGAGCTGGTAAAAGTCAGCCATCAGCCGTAATCGCTGACGATCTTCCGCACGCAAACCACGCTGCAAATAGCACTGCAGAAAATGGTCGCGCAGCGGCTTTTGCAGACTGTGATGTTGCACCACAACGGCCAGGTCGAACCAGGCGTCACCGGCAGCGGCGTATTCCCAGTCGATCAACATCAGGCGGTTGGATTCGAGGATATTGGAATGCACCGGGTCGTTGTGACACAGGCAATCGGGCTGCCGCGTCCCTTGCAATTCTTGCCACAGTTGCCCGGCGTGCTGGCTCAAGCGCTGCGCTTCGGCCCCGCCCAGTTGCCGCGCATAGCGGGAGGCGGCTGCGGCCGGGTCAAACTGTTTTGCCGGCGCAGGCAATCGGTGCACCTGCCTGAACACCCCCGCCAGGCGCTCAAGATTCGCCTTGTCGTGCAACTGGTCTACAGACCACGTGGCACCACTCTGGAAATGCCGCAGGTACAGGCCGCGCTCCAGATCAAACCATACTGGTGCCGGAGCCAGACCGGCCGCAGCCACCATGTCGCAGACCTGCTTCTCGGTAGCGCGGTCCAGCCCCAGTTCGGTAGTCGCAGGCTTGTCCAGACGCAATACGAAGTCTTCACCGCCGCGGCGCACCCGATAGCTGCTGTTGCTGGGCCCATCGGACAGTGGTTCGATAATGCGCGCAGTGGAAAAGCCGGTAATCGAACGCAACGCCTCCCCGGCGTTCATGCCGTGGATTCGGACATGCTGTTGCGCCAGGCGCGGTAGCCAATGATGATCATAACCAGGTACACAACAAACAACAGCGCAGTCAGGAACAGCCCCCGGCTGGTGTACAAACCGACCGACACCGCGTCGATAACAAACCAGTACAGCCAGTTTTCGAGAATTTTACGCGCCACCATAAAGGTAGCGACAATGGCGCCCCAGGTAGTGAAGGAATCCAGGTGCGGCAGGGCCGCGTCGCTGTAGCGGCTGAGTAACTCGCCACTGACAAATACCAGCAACACAACCGTGGTGAGTGCCAGCGCATGGTAACGCAGCGGCCAGGTGCTGACCTGCAGGTCACCGTTGTCACGGGAGTTACTGCGCCACTGATTCCAGCCATAAGCCGCCATGGCCAGGTAGAACAGCTGCAGGGCCGACTCCATGTAGAGATTGGCCTCGTACATGATGAACAGGTAAATCAGCGTGCTGATGGCCGCGGCCGCCCAGCACCAGATGTTCTGCCGGATGGCCAGCACCAGGTAGGTGATGGCCAGGATGACAGCGGTGGCTTCCCAGATAAACATGTCCGGCTACTATAGCTTCAGTCAATCGCGGGCGCGGCCGCGATATCCAGGTCGACGCTGAGGTACTTCACCACCATCACCATGGTGGGGTTATTTTGCATGGCCTGACGCATACAACTGTTAATCGCGGTTGTCACCGCATCGTATTCGCCGCGCACCTGGGTGCTCATCTGGTTGCTGACCACCTCCACACCGGGCATGGACCTCAGTTGTTTGATAAAGCTGACTATGGCCGGTACGTGGTTACCGCCCAGGGGATACATACTCAATTCTGCTGTGATGTTCATGATGTCTTTTCCTGCCAGTTTCTCAAGCTCAATACGTGAATTTTACCGTGAGGCCGACCTGGCGCGGATCGCCCAGCCGGGTGTAGGTGGTGCGCGCAAAAAAGGGCGGCTCCAGGCCGAAGGAGAACCCGCGGGTGTGGTAGTCCTCGTCAAACAGGTTGCGCACCCAGGCGTACACGGCAAATTGCTGCCACTGCTTGCCCACGCGCAGGTTGACCAGCTGGCGTGAGGCAGCTTTCTCATCATGGCTGTAGTCATAGTAGAACGAGCCAGTGGCGTTATAGTCCACCCGAGCCATCCAGCCGGCCGGACCTGAGTACGTTGCACCCAGGTTCAGGGTATAAGGCGGCGCGTGCGCGAAATCCCGGCCGACCAGCTCACCGGGGATATCCACTTCCCGCTCCAGCGGATACCCATCGACTTCCGACTGCAGCAAACCGACATTGGCGTGCAATGCCCAGGCCGGGTGCAGTTGCCAGTCCATGCTGGCTTCCAATCCGTAGGAATGGCCTTCGGCGTTGCTGGTTATGAAAACGAAGTCGTTCGGGTTGTTGGTGAACTGGGCCGAGCTGCGCAGCTGCATGTCATCCCGGTCCATGTAAAACAGGCTGAACTCGGCTTTCAGCAGGCCATCCAGCCACACGCCTTTCACGCCGGTTTCCAGGTTCCACAGGGCTTCAGGATCAAACGCTACCGCTTCCATGCCCAGGGCGGCATCCGGCCCCAGAGCACGGGCCAGGCTGGGGTTGAAGCCACCCGCCTTGTAGCCACGGGAGAGCAAACCGTACCAGCGGGCCTGCTCGCTGAGCTGGTAATCCAGGCTGAGATCACCGCCCCACAGGGTTTTGGACGGGTTGAATGCGTTGCTGACCGGTTGGTCCGGATCGCCATAAATCTCGTCGGTATAGCGGTCGTTGTAGTCCGCGCTCCAACGCTCCACGCGCATGCCCAGAGACCACGACAGCCGTTCGTTGATGACACTGTCCAGTTTGCCGAACAATGCATAGTTGGTGGAGTCATAGGCACTTTCCAGGCGGTTGCTGTCGATGCACGGCGGGCAGTAGCTGAACGGTGCATCCACTGTGTCATCGTAAATACCGGAGGAGCGGATATCATTGGATTCATCCAGCCGCTGCACATAAACCCCCAGCAGCCAATCGCTGCGGCCACCCAAAATGCGCCCTTGCGGCGACGATAACAAGCGCAGCTCCTGGGTCAGCGAGTCGCGTTCCCGCGCATCCGAGAAAATATAGTCGTATCCATAAGGCGCCCAGTATTCGGCGTTGCCCCATTCGCCATCAAAGGAGAACAGGATGTCGGAGTGGGCATAACCGGTAATGCTGACAAAATCCGTTGCGGCATTAAGGGGCCCACTGATTTTCAGCGAAGCACCGGCGGTTTCCTGCTCATCCCGGCCCGGATCGTCAGTGAAGGTGGTCCGTCCGTTTTCCGGCGACCAGCTGTCGTAGCCGTTGCTGAAATCGGAATACAAGGTGCTGAGTTTGATGTTCCAGCCGCCATCCAACTGCCACGCCAATTTGCCACGCGCGACCAGTTCGTCGCGTTCATTGGTGTCATCCACGCCCAGAAACACGTTGTCGTAGAAACCGTCGCTGGCGTAGCGGTGCAGCGAAAACCGCCCACTGACCGCTTCACCCAGTGCGCCGCCCACGGCCACGCCGGCGGCCAGGGTATCTCCTTCCGCCGCTGTCAGTTCGGCGCTGATGCCGGTTTGGTCTTGCGGCTCACGGGACTGCACGTAGACCAGTCCGGCGATGGCATTAGCACCGTAGCGGGTAGCCTGCGGCCCGCGCAATACTTCCACCTGCTGCAGATCAAACAAGCTGCCGATACCGCCAACTCCCGACAGGTCAATATCGTCGATGATATAGCCCACCGAAGGATTGGGCGCCCCCTCATACTGCTCCAGTTCACCGATGCCGCGTAACTGGAAATAGCGTGCCCTGGAGCCCTCTCCGGACAGGTTCATATTGGGAATCAGCGACACCAGCTCTTCGAAATGCTGCACCGCGGCGCTTTCAATGGTGAGTTCATCCAGCGCGGAAAGACTGGAGTTAACCTCCAGCGCCGACTGCATGCGGAACTCGGAAACGACGATTTCTTCCAGCACGCCAGGTGCTTGCGGCGCACCTTCGTCAGCAACGGAAGACAGCGGTAAAGCCACCGCAGGTAACAACAACAGGAACTTCTTCAATAACATTTCAGATCTCTCGCAATGTGTGGGAGATCCGGTAATTTTCTAGCGAAGGGAATTTGCATGAACGTCCTATTCCTACGCCGGTACTAACCGGATCAGGTTCAAAGGGTCCCTGCAACTGCAGATCTCAGGCCCAGATCAGGCCTCCCCTGAGGAATGCGTCTAGTTTACGTGATCATGCAGCGGGGGGAAACCTCCCCGCTGGAAAAGAATGTTTCCATAATGCAACGATGTTGCATGGGTATGCATCGGGCCAGGCCGTGTGGCCGGCCCCGCGGCAAGTGCCCGGGGCCTATCCGGTAACGCTGTCCTTGCGGTTGTTGCTGATCCGCCGGTGGGCGGTTTCCATCGCTTCAGTCCAGGCCGCCTCGTCCTGCTCACGGACAGAACGGTGCAGCCCTTCCAGCACCCGCTGGAAGTGCGATATCACATCGCCGGTCTTGTCGTTGCCTTGCTGAATTTCATAGTAAAGGTGCGGGTTTTCAGACACGACCTGTGCTGCCACTTTGAGCTGTGCATTAAAAGTACTGCTGGAGATCTGCTGCAACAGCGGCACGGCTTCGCCACTTTGCGCCAGGGCACTGGCAAACGCGATATTCACCATATGCGACAGACCCAGAACCCAGGCCATCACCTCATCGTGCTCTTCCAGGCTGAGTTCTACACAGTCCGCTGCCGTGTGGGCAAACAGCGCGCGGGCCTCGGCCAGCGCCTTGCCATTGCCCAGGTCGACAAACAAAATGTGCCGTCCGGAGAGACCGATTTCATTCGGACCAAACATGGGGTGCACCGAACACACCTGGCAACCGGCTTCCATCAGTGCCTGCAGGCCGCTGCGCATAGGGCTTTTCAGTGAGCCGATGTCAAATACCAGGCCCGGCGGTTGCAGTTCGGCCAACCGGTGGAGGATGGCATTGGAAGGCCGCAATGTGACGGCGACCACGATTACTTCATAGTCGGCCACGTGACTTTCCCAGTCGTCAATGCGGCGAAATGGCGTTTCCCGCTGCGCCGGGTCGGCCACGTCCACCTGGTATCCCACCATGTCGAGGTAGCGCGACATCCATTCACCCATGCGGCCCAGACCACCGATGACCAGCGCGCGCCGGCCCTGGCCGTACTCGGATTGCACCAGCTTTGAAGTTTCCTGCTTGCCCAGCGAGTGATGGATCAGGGTTTCCAGCACGGATCGCGCCAGTCGCCCGGACACACCCTGTGATTCCGCCCGCTGCATGCCGCGCTCGATAACCTCCCGCTCACGCGCGAAATGTCGTAGCGGCGCACCGGTTCGCAACTTGTGTTGACCGATGGTGTCCACCACCATCTGGCGTTCAGCGATCAGATCGACAATGCCATCATCAATCTCGTCCAGCCGGCGGCGCAATACATCCAACTCGTCCGCCGTGAGTGTTCCTTCAGTGGTCATCAGATTACCTCAGTGTTCAAGCGAAGCATTCTATGGCTTCAAGACCCATTGCTCCAGCAAAGTTTTCAGGCCGCTTGACCAAAGAACACACTGTCCCGGCCCCGCCGGATATACAAATTCCCTCCAAATCCGGCAGCAGGTCCAACAGCTGATCGACCACAGCCGGACAGGTTCCGGGCTGCGTGCTTGAATGCCTGAACCGGGCGTCAGTTGATCTATCGCGAATTGTATTGAAGTTCAACGGACTTCATTTGTCCTGACCATTAATTGCCGGCCCATTACTTGGTAGTATGGCGCCGTGAATGCACAACACCCGTCCGACAAATCGCAATTGCCCGCATTGCGCCAACATCTGTCACGTCAGCCGCGCGACGGGGCGGCCTGGCTGAACCTGGCGCAGTTACTTGCCCACCAGCGGCCGGGTCCGGAGCTCCATCAGGCCATTGACCAGGCGACCCGGCTGCTGCCCGATAACTATCAGGCCTGGCGGCTGGCCGGTTTACTGCATCAGCACCGCAATGGCACGGCTGCCGCACTGCGCTGGCTCGACCAGATTGCCCGGCAGAACCCGGGTATCGCAGCCCCGCAACTGGCCGCAGCCGACCTGGCCGCGGCGCAAAGCCTGGAGATGGCAACCACCAGATTTAGCGCGATGGTGGAGGCCTTCCCGCAGGATGACAGGCCGCGAATCCTGCTGGCCGACTGGCTGCAGCAGGCCGGGCGAACTGACGCCGCGGCAGAACAACTGGCCGCAGCACTGGAAATTAACCCTGACTCGCCTGAAAACTGGGCCAGGCTGGCTGAATGCAGGATTGAATGCGGTGATTACGGGGGTGCGGTCGATGCCGCCAGCGAGTTGATCAGCCGGAATGCGCAGTCAGCCCATGCTCACATCCTGCGCGGTGATGCCTATCGCCTGGCGAATGGATGGAAACGGGCGCTGAAAGATTACCGGACGGCCGTAGAACTCGGCTACGCCGATGCCCGCCTGCTCAACAACATCGGCAGCTGCCATGCAGGTCTTGAAGACTATGCCGAGGCCAGGCAGCATTTCCAACGCGCCTTGCAGCTGGAACCGGGCATGCCCGAGACCCGTTTGAACATTGGCTTGTTGTATGCCTGCGAAATGCAGCCGGAACAAGCCATGGAGCATATCCGCTCCGCACTGCAGCACCCTTATCTGGCGGAGGAAACCCGTCACTCGGCTGAATCCATTCTGGCGTTGCTGGCGGAACAACAGCGCTTACAGCCGGTGCTGCAGGATGCGGTCAATAACGGCAGCGTGACCCAACTGCACCGCGCCTTGGCGCAAACACCATCCGCACTCACACAGGCGCATGCAGCTACGGTACAGCACATCGAAAACGTGGCCGATGCGCTGTCACGACAAACGGTGGATACCGCTAGTATTTCCCACCCGCTGCCCGCGGAGCTCAGTCATTTTATTGAAGCCTGCTACCAGTGCAAAATTGAGCTGGAAGCTGACTCCGTGGCAGCCTTATACACTCGAATCAGCGCAGATCACGGCAACGGCCATTCGGCGGATGAGCTCGCCGTGCGTCGGGCCATGCAAACCATACAATCAAGGTCGGCACACAGTTCTGAACTCCTGTACCGCGAAGAAGGGGAAGCATGGCTGCGCTACTGGCATGCCTGCCTGATGGGCGACCGGCCAGAAAAGGCACCGGGACATTTCAAAGCAGCGGCCAATGCCATCGGTTTTCGACAACTGACCCCACCTGAACGAGTCGCCGGCACCTATCGCGCGCTATTCAGCCAGGTAAAGAGCAGGTTACCGGCCGGCGCCAAGCGTGGCATCTTGCTGTATATCGCGGCAAACCTGATTCATGGCTTTTCCGACGGTAACGGCAAGTTGTCGCGTTTCCTGATGGCCTGGGAATGTGAGAGCCAGGGCCTGTCTGCCATTCTGATCCCACCTCACCTGCGCTCAGATGCGACTGCAGCCATGGACCAGGCCTGGTACGAGAACGATCTTGATGGGCTGCTCACCCTGTTTGCCAGATCGGGTGGCCATACTGCCGCACTGGCTGAAGGGTTGGCCGGCGTAGTGGGCACAGCAACCATCAAACCACCCGTCCGCTGAACCGCAAACGGATAAAAAATCTGCCGCCGCTGTCCAATTTGGCATGCAGATCTGAATCAAAGATGATTCGCGCCACTATTCCCCGTACACTTCCATTTTGGGGGCGGTGTGCTCGACATTAAACCAGTGGGTGCGGCGACAATGAAAGTGGTGGTGATTGATGACAGTTCCATGGCGCTCAACGTTACGGTTGATTTGCTGCGCGAAGCGGGCCATGACGTAACGGGCGTTCTCGGTTCCGAACAGGCCATGGAGCGCATCCGCGAACTGCGTCCGGACCTGGTGATCAGCGATGTGATGATGCCCGGCCTGACCGGATTCGATTTGTGCCGTTTGATCCGCGAAGACGAAAGCCTGGCCGACGTTCGCGTCATCATGTCATCAGCCAAGGCCTACGAGGCGGACCGCAACAAGGCCAGCAAGCTGGGCGCGGCTGGTTACATCATCAAGCCATTTACGCTGGAAAAATTCAACACCACAATCAATGCGCTGGACACGCTCAAATTGTCCGCCTGGGGCGTGCGCGGAACCTTGCCTGCTCCGCAGCAAGGCTATATCCGCTACGGTGGCAACACCTCATGCTACTCACTGCAGATTTCTGAAAACCGCCACCTTGTGTTTGACGCGGGCACCGGCATCAAAAACTTCGGCGATAAGCTGATGAGCAACGGTCAGTCACGCATAACCGCGGACCTGTTCATCACCCACCCCCACTGGGATCACATCAACGCATTTCCGTTTTTTGCCCCACTGTACATTCCGGGCAATATCGTGCGGGTACACGGCGTAAAACAGGGTGAGACCACCTTTCGCGAAATCATGGAAGCGCAGATGGACGGCGTGTATTTCCCGATCACGGTGCGGGAATTTGGCGCCAACGTATCGTTCAATGAAATCGGTGAGCAGGAACTCGAACTGGACGGCCTCAAGATACGCTCCATGCTGCTCAAGCATCCGGGCAACTGCCTGGGCTATCGTGTGGATCATCAGGACCGCAGCTTCTGCTACATCACCGACAATGAAATCTACCCCGCTGATTCAGAATTTGCGGATGAGGAGTTCCTGCATAATCTGGCCGACTTCTGCCGCGGCGCCAACGTGCTGGTACACGACTGCACCTATTTCGACGACGAGTACAACACCAAGGTACATTGGGGGCATTCCTCGTTAAGTGAGGTGTGCCGGCTGGCGCATATGGCGGAGGTGGACCGGCTGTGGATCCATCATCATGATCCACATCAGAACGACGACGATATAGCCAGAAAGCTGGAGTTCTGCACCACCACCCTGCAATCCATGGGCAGCCAGGTGAAAGCCGTGTTACCGGTTGAAGGCAGCAGCGAAGCGGTCTGAACTCAAATGTTATTTATCGTGATGCGATGATTGACCGGGTTTGCTTGGCCCTTCCTGCAAACCAGCACGGCGGCGAATTGCGCGCAATGATTCTTCTGCATCCCGGGTAATGGTTGCCACATCCACACCAACGATTTTCCCGTCGTGTTTTAACACCCTACCATCGGCGATTACTGTATCCACATTTGCAACACTGGCTGAGCCAACGAGGGCAGCTTGAGGATACGCGGATGGTATCATATTGATATCCGTTGTACGCACCAGAATGATATCAGCAAGCTTTCCAACGGCCAGTGAACCGGTTTCGTCACCCAGACCCAACGCTTTGGCGCCACCAATTGTGGCCATTTCAAGGCATTGTTCCAGAGTAATCGGCGAGAGCTTTTCCATCGGTTTGCCATGGGCACCTGCCCCATGCCGCGTCATGCCTGAAACCCCGTGACCCCCAGCAGCCGATGGCACGCCCAACTGCCACAATGAACGCATTATTTCAAACATATTTACGGCTGATGTGGGTGTTGCATCAACAGACAGGCAGGTATTGATTCCCATGTTAACCATCCGTACCAGATTGTTGATATCTGCTTCGATGGGGCCTCGCATATGGTTGAGCAGTGCGCCCAGGCTGTTCCAGGCTCCTGATTCCAGCATAGCCTCACGGTCTTCCGCTGTAGCTTGTTGGAATTGAACGAGGATGGTGGTTTCATCCAGAAAGCCGTCTCTCAGTAACTCCACCGCCGATACCGGACGGGCGAACGGTCCGGCATGAAGGGTTATGGGCAATTGGTGTTTGCGCGCAAATTCAAATTCCTGCCGATAAACGGATGGTTCGGTATATTGCGGCCCCCGGGCCACCAGGCCCATGGTCAGTCGACGATCGGCATTTAAGCTCTTTTCCATCCAATCACGCTGCACCCTTGGAATATCATCCAGCGGCATCACCCGGTCAACCGGCCAACTATCCGGCCAGCCATATGAGTACCTGCCGCGCAATCCACTGGAGCGCATCGCTTCCAATTCGGCGTCGGCATAATCAGGACCAATGACGTTATGTGAAAAGTTGTGTACCGTGGTGATACCGGCATTCAAAGCTTCCAACAGGGCCAGCCGCACCGCACGACCAAAATCGACCGCATTGTGATAGGGGGCCAACTGCCGTTTAACTGCCAGATAGCTTCCCTGTATAGGCACCAGGTTACGGTAGATGGCGTTCCATAAATGCCAATGAGTTTCAACAAAACCGGGCATCACGATCATCCCTGTCGCATCAATGGATGGAACCCCAGCCGTCTGCAACGCCGTCCCCAGTCCGATGATACGTCCATCGCGAACGTGTACATCAGCGTTGTTCAGGTCACCCAAGTCCTTGTCCATGGTCAGGACGATGCCACCACGAACGACAAATTCACTGCGCTCCGGCAAGGTGGACGATGCCTTGCCATTTACAAGGCCTTCAGAAGCTGCGCCGTTGGTGCCCGCGCTGGCAGAAGCAGAAGCCCCCAGTGTGGCTAACATTCCGAGTTGCGCCGCTGTGCTGATCATGGCTCTGCGAGTCATTTGCGTGGCCGGCCTCTTGAAGGGTTTTGTGTTCGACATCCTGCTTGTACTCCCGGTGAGCTGCGAGTTCGGCTGATCAATCGAAGGCTCCCGGTTCTACGGGCGTATTCGCGTCAAAGCCTCTCAGGTCAAAATTATCGGTTAGTCCATTAAAGTATACTGTATACCTCTGAGACCAAGAAGCCAAAGAGGACAGCACAAATCATGACGAAGACGGTCTCCTAACGTGGTTTACATACAAAACCCGCGTACATTGACCTAAAATTTTGCCAAC
>JBFIHZ010000052.1:0-16677 GCA_041601535.1 Lysobacterales bacterium
ACTAGGGAGGGTTCTGAGCAACCTGACAGGCAATGCAATCAAGTTCACCGAAAGCGGAGAGGTTAGCCTGGTGGTCCGGATGCTGGACATGGACAACACGGTTGCCCGCGTGCATTTCCAGGTCCGGGATACCGGAATCGGTATTCCCAAAGACCAGCTCGAGCATATTTTCGATGACTTCAGCCAGGGTAATGACGAGATCGGTTGCCGCTACGGTGGTTCGGGACTCGGACTCGGAATCTGCAAGAAGTTTCTCACCCTCTTCGGCACCGAGCTGGTGGTGGACTCAACACCCGGAGTCGGGACATCCTTTCACTTCGAACTCGACATGGAACAGGTCGCCCCAGGGCAGCAAGCTGAATCGTAGCCGGCCTGTCGCTGATAACTGGAAGGTGCTGGGAATTTCTGGGGTCAGAGTCAAGTGCCAGAGTAGAGCTACAGATGAGACTGTGAAAGCCTCCGCAAATGTAACTCGGTTAACTGGGTTCTAGCGAGGCAGGCGCCGGTCTACAACCAACCCACGCCATGTGAAGTTTAACGGTCATTTTGGCGCAAGCGCGGATAAACACTGCAGAATGCACTCTGAGAAAATCCCGGAACGACGGGGAGATGGAGGCGACGGTCGAGCGCAGCGAGTTTGAAGCCTTCCTCGAATAGAAAGATGGCCGCTCCCGAACATCCATGTCCTCCGCGGCACCGGTGCATCCATGCACAATGGAATCGAACCCGGGTTGGCGGTTCTTCAGTCCGTATAAAACGACTCTAACGTGTTGAAATATAATGTATAAAAACCATTTAAATTCTATTGGGCATACAAATAGGGTAGATTCATATCTGAAACTCCGGTAAAAATCCTGTGTCTGCAATGAGGTCGAATTGAACCCCGGCGGCATTCAACATCGCATCCTTCAGAAGGATAGTCCCTCTCAAAACCAAGCTTGAATAATGGGTTCAAGTGTTCGAGACTGGTGCCCCAGAATGGCCAATTCTCCCAGATCACCCCTACGGCCGCTATTAATATATCTGTGATAATTCGCGCACTTTCACCGCATCAATCTATCTTTACCTTGCTGAAAGTTCACTCATATATATCCGGCCAGCATGTGGCTGGCCGGTTCTTCCTTGTTAATGAATAATCGCCACTGCTTCAGCAGTGGCATTCTCACTCACACACACCATATCGAGCTTAACTTCTGTCATGACCTTCTGGCCTATTTCCATGAAATAGAGTTGCTCCTTGCGGTCCAATGCTTTCAGCAGTCCCCTGACGACAATGATAGTGGGGTTATGAAAACCGGCGCTGTATAGTGCGTCCACAAAGTCCGCAATAAGATTCCGAAGCACAAATGCTTGATTTCACGGGCGTTCAAAGTGCCTCCTTGCGAGACTCAACCCACTCATAGATAACGGGTAAAAGGAATAACGTAAGTAATGTGGAAGTGATCAATCCACCGACCACAACGGAAGCCAACGGGCGTTGGGTTTCTGCGCCCACCCCGGACGATAGAAGCATGGGAATCAAACCCAGTATCGCAACACTGGCGGTCATCAAAACGGGCCTCAGGCGTAGCTCAGCTCCTTTCCGTACGGCCTGAACAACCGTCAATCCTTTCTCCCGCAGTTCATTGATAAAACTTACCAACACAATTCCGTTCAACATGGCCACACCGAAAACTGCAATGAAGCCAATGGCGGATGGTACCGAAACATACTGATTGCTGATGAACAAGGCTATGAGTCCGCCAATGGTTGCAAAGGGAACATTGGCGATGATCATGGTAGCGAACTTGACAGAGTTGAATGCGGTGTATAGCAACACGAATATGAAGAATATCGTCAGGGGCACGATGACGGCCAACCTGGCCATTGCGCGCTGTTGATTTTCGAATGCACCACCCCATTCAATCCAATAGCCCGAGGGCAGGTCTATTTCCTTCTCTATCAAGCTGTTAGCATCTTGCACAAATCCATCGACATCACGGCCACGTACATCCATTTGAATCACGGCATAACGTTGAAGTCGTTCCCTGCGGACAAATGAATATCCTTCCGCCACGCTTACATCTGCAACGGATTCCAGGGGTACAATTGCGCCGGTAGCCGTTTTAAGTGGGATACGCCTGATGTCCTGAACCGAGTTTCTGGAGCGATCATCAAGTCGTGCCGTGATATCAAAGCGGCGAACACCATCAATTAATGACGACACAGGTTCATTTCCTATTCCAGTTCTAACAACAGAAAGCACATCATCAGCATTCAAGCCATATCGTGCCAACTGATCCCGGTTAACCAGGATGCGAATTTGTGGCTTACCGACGTTGGCTTCCAGTGAAAGATCTGCGACTCCCTCAACCTGTGCCACTACATTCTTGATTTCTTCACTCAGGCGGTCGAGTTCCGTTAAATCCGGCCCATAGATTTTTGCCGCCAGTGTAGCCCGAACACCAGAAATCAGTTCCTCGACCCGCATCTGTATGGGTTGCGTAAATGCGATTACAGCGGTAGGAACCACTATTTCCAGTTCTTCACGCATGGCTTCCGCTAATTCGCCAATGTCCCGGTCACTTTTCCACTCGCTGACAGGGTGGAGTTCGGTGTAAATCTCCATGTAATTCACATCCGCTGTTTCCCCTTTCTCCGCACGGCCAATCATGGCGATCGTGGTTTTAACCTCGGGAAATTGGCTAAGTGCGTTCTCAATATCCTTGGATATCCTGATGGAGTGATCCAGTGATGTGGATGGTATTGAAGTGACGCGCCACATGATGGAACCTTCTTGCAACTGTGGCATGAATTCCTTACCCAGAAATGGAAAAAGCGCCAAGCTGAATAACAGCAAGCCTAACGCCCCTGAAACAACTTTTCCTTTGTTGGCCAGGGACCAGGCAAGTAACGGCAGATATCGAGCTTTAATAATCCTGACAAGCCACGTGTCACGCTCTTCCTTGGGCCTCAGGATCAATGCAGCCATTACCGGAATCAAGGTCAGGGTCAATACCAGCGAGCCCGCCATGGCAAAGCTGATGTTGAAGGCCATCGGTTTGAATAACTTGCCCTCCAACCCTTCTAATGCGAATAGTGGAATGAACACTACGATGATAATCAGTATCGCAAATGCGATTGGTTTGGCGACTTCCCGTGCAGCGGTCAGCACTGCGTTGGTGCGGTCAACAGTTCCACCTTCCTTCCGGCGTTCGGCCATGATTCGAAAGGCGTTTTCCACCATCACGACTGCGCCGTCCACCATCATGCCAATTCCTACTGCAAGTCCAGCCAATGACATAAGATTTGCAGACAAACCAGTTTGACCCATGAAAATGAAAGCAATGAGCATTGCTAAGGGTAGGGCCGAAATTACTACCAGTGCCGAGCGGCCTTCTCCCAGAAACAGAAAGAGGACCAAGCCGACCAATAAGGAGCCTTCAATTAAGGCTTTTACAGCAGTCCAGACGGCTTTATCCACTAACTCTGTACGATCATATATGGGGCGCAGGGTGACTCCTTCAGGCAAGGACTGATTAACAATGTTGATCTTGTCCTTGGCCGATTTAACTACGTTGGCGGCATTTTCACCCATGCGCGAAAGTGCCATGCCCAGGACAACTTCCTTGCCATCGCGAGTCACAGCACCAAACCGCAAAGCGTTGCCGCGTACTATCTCTGCTACGTCACGTAAGAAAACTGGCGTTCCATCTTCGACCTTAACCACCATGTTGCCAATTTCCAACTCGTTAGCAACCAATCCAAGACCACGCACCAGGTACTGCTCTTCACCCTGGTCGATATATTGCCCTCCTACCTGCCGGTTGTTCGCCTGAATTACCTCCATAACATCAATCAGGCTGAGGTCGTACTTGATCAGTCTCAGTGGGTCGATTATGACCTGGAATTGTTGTTCCTGACCTCCCCAAGACATGACATCATCAACACCAGGTGCCGTGCGCAAAATAAGCCGTACGCTCCAGTCCTGAAGGGTGCGTAAATCCCTGTCTGTGACTGCCGCGTTCAGTTGCTCATCAGTACGTTCCAGGGTGTACCAGAATACTTGCCCCAGTCCAGACGTATTCGGTCCCATTTCTGGTGTTCCATAGCCCTCAGGGATGCGGTCACCCACTTCTTGTAACCGCTCCATCACCAGTCGCCGGGCGAAATAGATATTCATGTTGTCCTGAAAGTAGACAGACACATACGACAACCCAAACAAACTGACAGAGCGGATTTCCTGCACGCCCAGCAGACCAGCCATACCTGACTCTATTGGAAAAGTTAAAAGCTGTTCAACGTCCTCTGCAGCCAAGCCAGGTGATTCGGTGTAAATATTTACTTGAGTTGGGGTTACATCCGGAAATGCATCAACAGGCACGGTTTTTACTGCCCGCCAACCCATTGCTGCCACAACTCCGAAAATGATCAAAACCAGAAACTTGTACCTCAGCGATGCTTCTACGAGATTTTCTAACATGGTGACCCCCTAGTGCCCGTGACCTTCGCCGAGCGAAGATTTGAGCAGCATGGATTTGAGGTGGAATACGCCGCTGCTGGCTATCACGTCTCCTTCTTTAAGTCCGTCCTCAATAGCAGTCCAGCCACCAATAGTGACTCCGGTTTTAACGGCCTCCGCATGAAACTCTTCTTCACCTTCAAGTTTGAATACTGTGGGCACGCCCTCAAGGAGGATTAGAGAATCATTTGGGACGGCCAATACCTGAGATGTGGACCCGGTAACGATTTCCGCTTCTACAAACTGGCCGGGATGAAGCTGGTCATTGGTATTCTGGACTTCAATTCGAACGGCCTGGGTGCGCGTGGTTTCATCCAGCTGATGGTGATATTGAATGACCGTTCCCTCTAGCCATTCAATGCCGTTAACACTGACTTTGGCCGGCGTGCCGATGTCGATACTGGGAAACGTGCTTGGAATGGTTCGAGCTTCGACCCACAAGGTGGATTCGTCGCTGAGCTCAATCAGCACCCTGCCGGGTTCAATTAACTCGCCCACGATGAAATCGTCCCGCAGGATGGTACCGGCGAGCGGCGCCAGTAAATCGAATTCCCCGGTAGCACTTGTCGCATCACCGGATTTGAGGAGTTCTGATGCCTGCGACTGCGTCATGCCATAGGCCAACACTTTAGCCAGTGCCTGTTGCTGTGCAACGTGGGCTTCGGTGTAACGCCGCTCGGAAACCACTTGCTTTCCCAGGGACTTTACTCGTTGCCATTCACGATTGGCGATAATCATTTCGCCTTCAGCTTCGGCCAACGCAACACTGGTGAGTGTCAACAGCCGCTGTCCCTCAGTTACCTGGTCACCCAAACGAACATGCCGTTCTACAACCTGAGCGACGATTCGAGGTGTGACCCTGGCTGATTCGTAGGCGTTTACAATCACTTCCGCGGGAAGCCGTAAAGTTTCATCCAGCGCGCGTTTGGCAGTTTCTGTTGTGTTGATACCCACTTTGGCTCTTTCATCTGGCGACATCACTATCCCATCACTTTCAGCTTCATCGTGGCCGGTCTCCCCGAAGGCCGCGCCTGAATGCAGCACCACGAGGAGTCCGATCAACGCGAGATTGAATGCATTCATTGCAGGTTTCCTTGATGATTTCTTGGTTGCTTTGCAGGTCACAATGCACCTCCTTGACCCAGCCATTTATCTACCAGTCCGGAAGCTGCCAACCACTCAAACCACGCATTCCACATGGCCAATTCGAGGTCCAAAGCGTTCTCTCGGGTGTCCAGTGTCTGCCGAACCTGAACCAGGAAATCCGTGGTGCCTATTTCTCCTGCTTCCCATAAGCGATGCAGGATTTCGGCTTGCCGCTTTAAGCTGAATGCACCGATTTGCTGCCAGTCTTGCCATGCATTGCGGGATAACTGGTAGCGTTCAGTGGCGCTCATGTAACGCGAGTAAGCACGATGGAGTAGATCATCGGCCAACTGCTGGGCCTGATCCCGTTCAGCGATGGCCGCAGTGACCTCGTACTTGTATGAATTGCGGATGTAAAGCGGGATAGACAGGTTGACTCCCACCAAGGTTGAGTCCGCTTCCCTGCCTCCGCGTAGTTGCAGCGTAGGGTCTGGTTTGCGCTCGCGGTTACGTAGTTCCACCAGGGCATTCGCAGCATCGACCCTGCGTTGTGCTAGCTGGGCTTCCGGTAGTGCCAGCACTATGGATTGTGGATCACTGAAAGCGGATACCAGGGGTGGTTTGGGATCAATCGCTGGCCACTGATCGGGTGTTGAATTCTGTGCAATGTTGCGCACGGCCTGTCTCGCCTCAGCCAATTCAGTGGCGGCTGTTGCCCGTTGAATTTTTGCGTCCATCAAAGCCAGATTTGCCAGGTCCAGTTCAACTTGGTTGAGGTCACCAGCTTCAAAACGCCGTAGCGTCAGTTCGGAGAAGTCCCACATCACCTGCACACGCTCTGAGGCAAGGGCTTCTCGTTCTACACCAATTTGGTATTGGGTCAGGCCTGTCAACAATTCATCCACAAGCTCTCGCCTGCTTGCGAGCAGTTGTGCTTCCATTGCGTTTCGATCCGATGAGGCCACCAGTGAACGGGCGTCGCGTTTACCGTTCCAGTCCAGTGTTTGGCTTATACTCACCAGCCAGGTTCGATCAACGGAGGTTTCATAGTCCGCTTCAAGCTCAGGGTTGTAGAGTGGTCTGCCAGCAGCATACGCATTGGATTGACTGGCTTTGAGTGCAGCCTGTGCTGCTCGATAGCGAGGATTGGCTTCAACTACAGTCTGTACAAATTTGCCCAAACTGGGGTTTGCGAGTTCTTCTATAACCCGTGAACTAACCGAAGTACTGCGCTGGTCTGACCATGCAGTGTCTGGCCATAAAAATAGAGATTGGCAACCCACCAGGGTCACCAATCCAAATGTTGGTATTCGCATCATTTCTTCCTAAAAACGTTAAAGCGCCGTGAGCGCCCCATTTCTGGGCACCCTGAGAATTTGTAGGACGAAATCTATGCGTTGGGGGGTGGGGTTGGAGGAGCTTGCAGCAGCGTTGCAATTGAGAATAAGACGAAAGGGTTGTATCGGCTGGAAACAGCCATCAGATGCGGGTTGGAGTCGCTGACGATACTGGAATTATGGCCGTGACAAAGGTGACCACACTGTTTGTCAGTTTCGTCGGACAACGGGTCGGGCTGTGCCGGTAAGGGGTTGTCACTTATCAACTGGTGGCCTGTACTATCCCCGTGAGCATGCGGTTCTTTAGTCATGTCAAATGCGCCTTCGGCACTCATATAAAGCACCGACAACACCAGCAAATGACAAATGAGACTTCGCATATCCGCTCTAGAATAGCATGTAAAAAGGGATCTGTCTGATACTATGGACTCGCGAATATTCAGCAGGTTCCATTTGGCGTCGATTAGAAGTTGATGGCTGTCAGGCAGAGGCCTTCAATGTACGCCGCTCAATTGCTTTTTAACTACAAAGGTAAGTGGATTTGGCGATCCAGCCGTGTTTGGAATCCACAGGGTTGATAATTTTTAATCAATAATTGATTTTACTAACGCGTACTGCATTTGTCGCTTTAATATTCGGAAGGAGGATTGACTGAAAGTTTTCTGGATTTCGGTCACAGGCTGTAGAATACCTTACTACCCAACCCGGATCGGTGGTTTGCTGCTGATAACTGGAAGGTGCTTGACCCAATCCGAATTGCTGAGTCAATGCCACTGGTGGGGCTAGCGGGTGGTGATCCCCCGTGGCTGCCATTTTGATGGGGTGCAGCCCCATTAAAATGGTGGCCAGGGGCGGCCGCTCCCGAACATCCGTGTTCTCCGCGGCACCGGTGCATCCATGCACAATGGAATCGAACCCGGATTGGCGGTTTGTCGCTGATAATTGTTATGTGCTTGACCCAATCCGAAGTGCTGAGTCAATGCCACTGGTGAGGCTAGCGGGTGGTGATCCCCCGTGGCTGCCATTTTGATGGGGTGCAGCCCCATTAAAATGGTGGCCAGGGGCGGAATCGAACCACCGACACGCGGATTTTCAGTCCGCTGCTCTACCAACTGAGCTACCTGGCCATCGTGCAGTGAGGCGGCGTATTAAACCTTTTGACGCCCTCCAAGTCAACCGCAAGAGGGTTTTTCCGTGCCACGGGAGGGTTGTTTCGCGATCCGGGCGAGTCCCTTAATGAGATTTTTGCCTGAAGCCCGCGGCAGGCACGTGAAAACGTATGTCCCGGGGTACGAAGCTATGTGCCGGTGACAAGCATCCGCTTACGCGTCGGGGGCAACGTATCCCTGTGGTTTCTCCGAGCCTTCGCCGAAGAAGTATTTTTCCATTTCGCCCTCGAGGAACTTGCGGTGCTCCGGGTTCAGCGGCGACAGGCGGTGTTCATTGATCAGCATGGTCTGGTGTTGCATCCACCGTTCCCAGGCTTGCCTGGAGATGTTGTCGTAAATGCGTTTACCCAGCTCACCGGGCCAGGTCTGAAAAGCCAGGCCTTCCAGTTCTTCCCCCAATGCCTGGCATTGCACCATGCGCGTCATGCGTTTTCTCCTGAAATTGTCTGCCCGGCCAGTTGCTGCAGCAGCTGCGCCACCGGTTTTGGCATGCCCGGCTGCTTGTTGCTGCCCAGCGTCACCCAGCGCTGTTCCGAGGAACATTTTACCTGCTTGGCCACGGCCTTGCTGAGCAGTATGGGTTGAATGGACAGATGTTGGTGGCTGAGCCGATGCTGCAGCACGGGCAGCGGCTGCCCGTCGGCCAGGTCCAGGCCGGTGTAATCTTCCAGCGCGGCCCGGTCGGGCGCTTCCGGCAGGCACCACAAGCCGCCCCAGATGCCGCGGGGTGGACGCTTTTCCAGCAGCACGCGCTGCTTCCCGCCAGCCTGGGTGTGCAGCAGCACCAGCATTTCCAGCCGGCGTTGGGTCACCCGCGTGGCGGGCTTGGGTGCCGGGTATTTATCCACCAGGCCGACGGCCAGGGCCTGGCAGTCGGCGTTTACCGGGCACTGGCCGCACGCGGGATTACTGCGGGTACACAGCAGCGCGCCCAGGTCCATGATGGCCTGGGTATAGTCGGCCCCGCGCCCGCGCGGCAGGCGGCGTTGCGCCTCGGCCCAGAGGATTTTCTGCACCGCGGCTGAGCCGCTCCAGCCGTCCACCCGGGCATGGCGCGCCAGCACCCGGCGCACATTGCCGTCCAGCACCGCGGCGGGCGTGTCGGTGGACTGGGAGATAATCGCATTGGCGGTGCTGCGGCCAATGCCGGGCAGGGCGGTGAGTTCGGTTTCGCCGGCTGGTAGTTCACCGCCATATTTCTCGGCGCAGATCACCGCGGCGCGGTGCAGGTTGCGGGCGCGGGCGTAATAACCCAGCCCGGCCCAGTGGGCCAGGATATCGTCCAGGGGCGCCGCGGCCAGCGTGCTGATATCGGCGAAATCCTGCATCCAGCGTTCAAAGTACGGGATGACCGTGGTCACCTGGGTCTGTTGCAGCATGATTTCGGACACCCACACGCGGTAAGGGGTGCGTGGCTGCTGCCAGGGCAGGTCCTGGCGGCCGTTTGTGTCCCACCAGCGCAACAAGCGGGCGGAAAAATCGTCCGGCTTGCGGCTTGCAGCTATGGCGGCGGAATCAGGCAATGGGCAGGATGGCGTTAACGAATGCGCCGGCATCAAACGGACGTAAATCCTTGGCTGCCTCGCCCACACCGATAAAGCGTATCGGCAGCTTCAGCTCGTTGGCAATGGCAAACAGCACGCCGCCGCGGGCGGTGCCATCCAGCTTGGTGACGGTGATGCCGGTCACACCCACGGCCTGGTTGAATTCACGCGCCTGGTTCAGTGCGTTCTGGCCGGTGCCGGCATCCACCACCAGCATCACCTCATGGGGTGCTTCCGGGTCGATGCGGCTCATCACCCGGTGGATTTTCTTCAGTTCTTCCATCAGGTTGGACTGGGTGTGCAGGCGGCCGGCGGTATCGGCGATCAGCACGTCCACGCCCTTGGCGCGGGCTGATTGCAGCGCATCGAAGATCACCGCGGCCGAATCGGCGCCGGTATCCTGCGCCACCACCGGTACCTGGTGGCGTTCCCCCCAGGTTTTCAGTTGTTCGACCGCGGCGGCGCGGAAGGTATCGCCTGCCGCCAGCATCACGCTCAGGCCATCATCGCGGTAGCGCTGGGCCAGCTTGCCGATGGTGGTGGTCTTGCCGGCGCCGTTGATGCCCACCATCAGGATGACAAACGGCTTCTTGCTCTCGTCCACCACCAGGAACTCTTCGCAAGGTTCAATCAGCTCATACAGTTCCGCCTGCACCGCCGGCAGCAGTTGCGCGGGCTCGGTAATCACCTTGTTGGCCACCGCGGTGCGCAGGTTTTCGGTGATATTGATGGCCGCCTGGGCGCTGAAGTCGGAAGTGATCAGCGTGGTTTCGATTTCATCCAGCAAGTCGTCAGTGATGCGCTCGCTGGCCTCAATCAGGGCCAGCAGGCGTTGTCCCAGCTGTTTGCGGGTGTCCTGCAGACGCTGGTCCAGCGCCTGTTCACCGGCTTTTTCAACCGGCCGCAGCTGCACGTCCTGCAGTTGGCCGGGCTTGCTTTTGTTTTTTCGGAAAATTCGGAACATGGATGGATTTTGGCTTAAGCAAATCGGTATGCTAGCAGTTGGGGCCGTCCAGCGGGTGTTCAAGTTCGCGTTCACGAAGTGGCCGGGGAAGTGGCCGGGGAAGTGGCCGGGCCGAACGCCGCGGAACCAGCCATCGATTGAAACCGTTTGCACGGGGCTGCGTTCCACAGGCGTCAGCACCCAGACAAGCAGGAAACCTCTATGCGAAGCAAAAAATCCGGATCGGTGCGCATCATCGCCGGGCTGTGGCGTGGCCGGCGGCTGGAAATTGTCGATGTGGACGGCTTGCGGCCTTCCGGTGACCGCAGCCGGGAGGTGCTGTTCAACTGGCTGCAGCCGTATCTGCATGGTGCGCGCTGCGCGGATTTGTTTGCCGGCACCGGCGTGCTGGGTCTGGAAGCGGTTTCGCGGGGTGCGGCCAGCGCGGTACTGATTGATACGTCCGCGCGCGCCGTGCAAGGCCTGCAACGCAGTGTCGCCATGCTGGGCGCCAGCCAGGTGCGGGTGGAGCAGGCCGATGCCCTGGCCTGGCTGCAGGCCCAGCCGGAGAACTCGCTGGACCTGGTGTTTGTCGACCCGCCGTTTGCCGGCACGCTGGCACAGGCGGCTCTGGCCGAGCTGGCTCTTTTGCCCTGCCTGCAGCCCGGCGGGCTGGTGTACCTGGAGACCGCCCGCGCAGCCGCCTGGCAGCCGGAACCGGACCGTTTCGCCGTGCTGAAAGACAAGCAGGTGGGCGATGTACGCATGCAATTGCTGCAAAAATGCTGACGGCGTGAAAGCAAACCAGTAAAAAGCAGGTCATCTGATTGCAGGCATATTCTGTCTGTCAGAAGACTCCTCAGTCCCTGCTCAACGGGTGGCAGTCATGTCACCCGTTTTTTTTTGCCCTTGCGGCGCCCGTCGGCGGGGTTAATTGGGCTACAATTGGGGCTGCGCCCAGTTAACCTGAATAACCATGAAAACCCACCGTATTGCGCTCTACCCCGGCACATTTGATCCCATCACACACGGTCATGCCGACCTGGTGAAGCGCGCCGCCCGCGTGTTTGACACCTTGTTCATCGCCATTGCCGAGAGCCCGCACAAAATCCCCTTATTCCCACTGGAACAGCGTATCGAGCTGGCCAACCGCCAGTTATCCGGCCTGGATAATGTCAAAGTGGTGGGTTTCAGCAGTCTGCTGGTTGATTTCGTGCAGGAGGTGGGGGCTGGCGTTATCGTGCGCGGTCTGCGCGCGGTGTCCGATTTCGAATACGAATTCCAGCTAGCCAGCATGAACCGCCACCTGGCACCCAGGGTGGAAACCCTGTTTATGACGCCGGATGAACGCTACAGCTTTATTTCTTCTTCGCTGGTCAAGGAAATCGCCCGGCTGGATGGAGACGTGGCGGAATTTGTCTGCCCGGAAGTGCAGCAGGCCCTGCGTGACCGCTACCGCGAGCTCGATGGGTCGAAATAAGCGCCGCTTGGCCCCATGTAAGGGCAGTGAAGCCGCCAGCCGCCTCGCCGTAGTGGCCAGCGGAGAAACCAGGCTGACATCGGGCCGGAGCATAAAGCATGTCCCTTAAAATTACCGAAGAATGCATCAACTGCGATGTATGCGAGCCGGAATGCCCCAACGAGGCCATTTCGCAAGGGGAGGAGTATTACGTCATCGACCCGATGAAGTGCACCGAGTGCGTGGGTCATTTCGATACGCCGCAGTGCGTGGAAGTCTGTCCGGTGGAATGCATACCCAAAGATCAGGACAACGAGGAATCTGAGGAACAGTTATGGTCGAAGTACCGGCGTCTAATCGCCCAGGCAGAAGTCAGTTGATCCTTTCCGGCGCCCGCCTCGCTGCGCGCACAGCAAACCGTTTTTCCCATCTCGCTGCACTGGCGCTGTGGCTGCTGTGCTGCAACGCGGTACTGGCCACCGAACAGCTGGAAGAAACAGCCAGGCAGCCGGCTGCTGACACTGCCAGCGGCCAGCTTGAAGGCCCGGGCAAAGCCGCTATCGCCAGTGCGCACTACCTGGCTACCGCAGCCGGCCACGAAATTTTGCAGCAGGGTGGCAACGCTTTTGATGCCGCTGTCGCGGTTAGTGCCGCGCTGGCGGTGGTCGAGCCCACCAGCTCCGGTCTGGGCGGCGGTGCGTTCTGGCTGCTGCACCGTGCCGCGGATGGTTTTGAAACCATGGTGGATGCACGCGAACAGGCGCCAGCGGCCGCCTATCCGGACATGTTTCTGGATGCGGACGGCAATGTGAACCGCGACCTCGCGGTGAACGGTCCGCTGGCCGGCGCCATCCCCGGCGAGGTGGCCGGGCTTGAACACCTGGCAATCAATTATGGCCGCCTGCCGCTGGCCACCAGTTTGCAACCGGCCATCCGCATTGCGCGTGAAGGCTTTCCGGTAGACGAAAAATACCAGGGCATGATGAAGTGGCGCATCCCGGTGATCAGCAAATGGCCGGCAGCGGCCGAAGTTTTGCTGGCGGATGGCGAGGTGCCACCGGTGGGCCATATCATCCGGCTGCCCGATCTGGCCTGGGTGCTGGAACAGGTAGCCGAACGTGGCGCTGCCGGGTTTTATAGCGGCCCGGTGGCCGAGCGCCTGGTCAAGGGCGTGCGGGAAGCCGGTGGTATCTGGACTATGCAAGACCTGGCGGCTTACGTGGTGAAAGAACGCGAGCCAATCCGCACCGCCTACAGCGGCTATGAGCTGATCACCGCACCACCGCCGTCTTCCGGTGGCATTGCCATTGCCGAAATCCTCAACGTGCTGGAAGCCTACCCGATCAACAATCTGCCCACGGTGCAGCGTACCCATCTGATTGTCGAGGCGATGCGCCGGGCCTACCGCGACCGCGCCATCTACCTGGGTGATCCGGATTTTGTTGAGATACCGGTAGAGATGCTCACCAGCCAGTACTACGCTGATGGCTTGCGCGCTTCCATTCGGCCGGACCGCGCCACCCCCAGCAGCATGCTGCCGGGCAATGAGCAGATCCCTGAAGGCACCGACACCACGCATTTTTCCATCATCGATGCGGACGGCAATATGGTCGCGGCCACGCTGACGGTCAACCTGCCGTTTGGCTCCGGGTTTATGCCGCCCGGTACCGGCTTGCTGGTGAATAATGAAATGGATGATTTTTCCGCCAAGCCGGGCGTGCCCAATGCATTTGGCCTGATTGGCTTTGCCGCCAACGAAATCCGCCCGTACAAGCGGCCACTGTCCAGCATGAGTCCAACGTTCATGATTGGCGAAGACAGGCGCGCTGTGATCGGCACGCCGGGTGGCAGCCGCATCATTACCATGGTGTTGCTGGGCATCCTGGATTTCATGCGCGGCAACGAACCTGAATCGTGGGTCAGTCTGCCGCGTTTCCACCACCAGTACGAGCCGGACGCGATCTCGGTGGAGCCGGATGCGCTGACGGCCGAGCAGATCGAAGCCCTGCGCGCCATGGGCCACGAGGTGGACGTGCGTGACAGCACCTGGGGCAATATGCATGGCGTGATGTGGAACCTGCGGACCGGCGAACTGACGGCCGGTTCTGATCCACGCGGGCCGTCAGGCAAGGCCACGGTGCAGTAAATATCCCGCGGGCGTGCCCATGGCGCGCCCGGCGTTGGTTGGCGGTGGGGCTTTGACTCAGGCCAGAGCCACGGCGCTGCGTCAGTCAGCACATATCCGCGTTTTGGAGGAGCACATGATGTTGAAATATTTTTCCTGTATTGCACTGCTCGTCGCCGGCTCAGTACAGGCCGACATCACGCCGCAGCAACTCGATCAGCTGAGCGCCGATGCCCAGCCGCAAGTGGTGGAGTGGCGCCGCTGGTTTCATCAGAACCCGGAGCTTAGTAACCGCGAATTCAATACCGCCAAACGGGTTGCCGAGATACTTACAGAGATGGGGCTGGAGCCGCAAACCGGCATTGCTCATACCGGCGTGGTGGCCGTGATCGAGGGCGGCAAGCCCGGCCCGCTGGTGGCTATCCGCGCCGATATGGACGGTTTGCCGGTCACCGAGGAAACCGGCCTGCCGTTCGCCTCAAAGGTCACGAGTGAATATAACGGCCTGGAAACCGGCGTGATGCATGCCTGCGGACACGACAGCCATATGGCCATGGCTTTGGGTGCTGCCAAGGTGCTGATGGCGGTAAAAGACGAATTGCCCGGCTCGGTCATGCTGATTTTCCAGCCGGCTGAAGAAAGCGCCCCTCCGGGCGAGGAAGGTGGCGCCGAGCTGATGCTGAAAGAGGGTATCTGGGACCAGCGCAAACCCGCAGCGGTGTTCGGCATCCACGTGGGTATCAATCAGCCGGGCGGCAAAATCGCCGTCAAACCCGGCCCGATGCTGGCCGCCGTGGACAGCTTCACGCTCAAGGTGATCGGCAAGCAGACGCATGGCGCGCGGCCCTGGAATGGCGTTGATCCCATCGTTGTCGCCGCGCAGATCATCCTCGGCCTGCAAACCATTGAAAGCCGCCAGGTGGACGTCACGCAGGCGCCATCGATTGTCAGCGTGGGCCGCATTAACGGCGGCATCCGCAACAATGTGATCCCCGACAGCGTGGAAATGGAAGGCACCATCCGCAGCTTTGACCAGGCCATGCGCGAGCAGATCCACATGCGTATTGAGCGCACCGCGCGGGGCATAGCGCAAAGCGCGGGCGCTGAAGTCGAGCTGGAGCTGGAGTATGGCTACCCGGCCACGGTCAATGACGCTGATCTCACCGCCCGCATGCTGCCCACCTTGCGGCGCGTGGCAGGCGAAGACGGGGTGGTGGCGGTGCAGCCGCAGACCGTGGCGGAGGATTTTTCCTACTTTGCCAATGAAACCCCCGGCCTGTTTCTGTTCCTCGGCAATGGCGAACCCGGTGTTGATCCGGACAGCCTGCCCAGTAACCATTCACCCATGTTCGATATGCACGAGCCGAACATGCAGCTTGGGGTTCGTGCATTCAGTAACCTGGTGGTGGATTACCTGCGGCAGGGTAACTGAAATGGCGGCCTGGCGGGTGGCGTAAGCTGGCCCGCCATCAGGGGTGGATATAGGCCCGCGGTTTGTTCGGCTGCGGTGGCAGATAGCGGTCACGCAGCAGCGTCTGGCGTGACACCATCGGAATGCGTTTGCCGTTCAGCAGCACCTCATCCGCCACGGCGGTTACTTCCAGTGGATCACCACTCCAGATCACCAGGCTGGCGACCGAGCCCGGGCTGAGTGTGCCATGGGTATCATCCAGACCAAAAATCGTCGCCGGATTGCTGGTCAGTGCTGCCAGTGCGGCTTCATAGGGCAGTCCATGCGCTACCGCGATGCCGGCCGCCTGCCGCAGCCGGCGGGCATTGTGCGGCGAGGTGCTGCCGGTGAATGCGATGGTTACGCCGGCATCGTGCAGGATGGCGGCATTATCCAGCCGTGCACCGAGCTGGTCGAAGTTGTAGGGCAGGTTGACCAGGGGGTCCAGCACTACCGGCACGCCTTCCTCGGCCAGCTGGTCGGCCACCAGCCACGCTTCCACGCCGCCGTTGATTACGGCATTCAGCCCATTGCGCCGGGCGAAGGCCATGACCTGCAGGATGTCGCTGGCACGATCCACAGCAAACACCACCACGCCACCCGCATTGTCCGCACCACCGGTGAAACGCGACAGCGCTTTGCGGCCAGCCGCAGTGAGCACCGCGTCGGGCGTCCAGTTCATCGGGCTGCCGGCCTCGCTCAGGGCCTGGTTCAGCAACATAAACTGGGCAGCTCGTGAATTGCCTGCCAGTTCGTTGCTGGAGGAGCCCAGGCCAACAAACAACACCGGGGCGGAGACGAACGAATCGTAACCGCCGTCCAGTACCACGGCGCGGCCCTGGCCGCCGATGATGCTGCCACTGATGCTGGCATGCAGCAGGGTCCAGCCATAGCCCTCGATCCGGGTGACCGGTATGACCGAGGAAAACGGGTTATAGGCCGGGGTGACGTCAAACTCGGGACGCATTTTTTCCAATTGCAGTGCCTGGTCCGTGGTGCTGACTTCGGCGGTGACTTCGGCCAGACCCATGGCCGTGATGCCGGCGAAAAAGGCCGGTGTGAC
>JBFIHZ010000053.1:0-16640 GCA_041601535.1 Lysobacterales bacterium
CTGCCAATGATGTCCAGGTTGCCTATCCACGGAACCCGCACCTCGTACACCACGCGGATTTTGAGACCATCGGAACGGCTGATACGGATATGTTCACGCTTGATATTGTTGCTGGAATAACTCACCCACAGGCTGTTGATGATGCGGTTGCGGAGTTGTGAAGGTGCCATGTCCTTGGAACCCGGGTCCTTCTGCACGGTATCGAGCGCATTGATCAGTGCATTGTATTCCAGGTACATCGGCACAACGCGCATCGCCGTGTAAGCGATAAAAATCGCGATAGACAGTACGATGCCAAATCCTATTAGTGTCAAGCCTTGTTGTTTGCGAATTATCATCGTTCCTCACCTGCTTCCTGTTCAGTGGGGTTTGCTTATTCGCATGCACGGCCGGCCCCCCAAATCCCGCCCGAGCCCAGCAGATTTGCGACAATTTCTGAGGCTACTATACCGCTAAATGCCGGGTGGGAACATCTCGCGGCACGGTCATCCCTAATTGTTATCTGTGTTTTCGCCGCAGCCACTTATACCCTCAGTGATATCAACCAATGCCGTCGCCCACGCGTGACAGGTCACCGCAACCCTTGCTCAGGTCGAAATTCATCCATATACCCACCGCCCGGCCCATCAGGTTGTGCTCCGGCACATAGCCCCATTCACGGCTGTCATTACTGCGGTCACGGTTATCTCCCATCACGAAGTAGTGACCCGCAGGCACCACCCAGTTACCGCTACGCGCCGGACTGCCCTGGTGCACCAGGATGTCATGCTCCACTCCACCCAGAGATTCGCGCAACCGCACCGCATCGGGGCGGGGCGTGGTGCATTTGACCTCAGCGCTGGTATACGAGCCCTGCTCAGCCACATCGACCGGCTGGCCATTGACCGATAACACCTTGTCGCGGTAGCTGATCACATCGCCCGGCAGGCCCACCATGCGCTTTATGTAATTTACCGATGGATCCAGCGGATAGCGGAATACCACCACATCGCCACGTTTGGGGTCGCCGATTTCCAGGAACCGCGTATTGAGCACCGGCAATCGCAAGCCATAGGCAAACTTGTTGACCACGATAAAATCGCCGATCAGCAGCGTGGGAATCATTGAGCCCGAAGGAATCTTGAACGGTTCGAACAGGAATGAACGAAACAGCAGCACAATCAGCAACACCGGAAACAGGGAGCGGGCGTATTCAACCAACACCGGCTCACGCCGATTCGTGTTTTCCACCTGCTGTTGTGCACGCCTGCGCCGCGCGCGGAAAAACAGGCCATCCAGCAACCAGATCAGTCCAGCCAGCAGCGTCAGGCCGGTCAGCAACAGAGCAAAATCCGGCATCATCCCGCCCGGCCCGGATCGCTAAGGCACATTCCAGCGCGCCCCTTTTCGGCAGGTGTCATTTCTTGGTGTCCTGTTGCAGTACGGCCAGGAAGGCCTCCTGGGGGATTTCCACCCGGCCAACCTGCTTCATGCGGCGTTTACCGGCTTTTTGTTTTTCCAGCAACTTGCGCTTGCGCGACACGTCGCCACCGTAACACTTGGCCGTGACGTTCTTGCGCAAGGCCTTGACCGTGGTGCGTGCAATGACCTGCGAGCCAATGGCTGACTGAATGGCCACGTCAAACATCTGGCGTGGAATCAGGTCTTTCATTTTCACTGCCAGTTCACGCCCCCGCCGTTGTGCCTGGTCGCGATGCATGATCAGCGACAAGGCATCCACCCGCTCTCCATTGATCAGCACATCAACGCGCACAAACGGGCCTTCCTGGAACCGTTTGAAATGATAATCAAACGACGCAAAGCCGCGGCTGACTGACTTCAGCTTGTCAAAAAAGTCCAGCACCACCTCAGACAGTGGCAATTCGTAACGAATGGTGACCTGCCCACCCAGGTACTGCATGGCTTTTTGCACGCCACGCTTTTCCTCGCACAGGCCGATGACTGCGCCCACATAATCCTGCGGCACCAGGATATTGGCTTCAATAATGGGTTCGCGAATTTCCGCGATCTTGTTCAGTGGTGGCAGGCTGGCCGGGTTATCCAGGCTGACAATGCTGCCGTCCGTCATCTGAATCTCGTAGATCACCGTGGGCGCGGTGGTGATCAGGTCAACATTGTATTCCCGCTCCAGCCGCTCCTGCACGATGTCCATGTGCAGCAGACCGAGAAACCCGCAACGGAAACCAAAACCCAGCGCTTCCGACGTTTCAGGTTCAAATTGCAGTGCCGCATCATTCAGCTGCAGACGGTCCAGTGCTTCGCGCAAATCCGGGAAATCGTCGGCATCAGTCGGAAACAAGCCGGCAAACACCCGTGGCTTGATGGTCTTGAACCCGGGCAGTGGTTTGTCCGCTCCATCCTTGGCCAGCGTGATGGTATCGCCCACCGGCGCGCCATGGACTTCCTTGATGCCAGCCACCAGGAAGCCCACCTCGCCGGCACCGATGCGGGGACGTTTTTCCTGTTTGGGTGTGAACACGCCGACCTGCTCCACCGGGTGCTGGTTGCCAGACGCCATCAGCTTGATCTTCTCGCCTTTGCCGACCGAACCATCGATGACGCGGATCAGGGAAACGATGCCCAGATAATTGTCAAACCACGAGTCAATGATCAAGGCCTTGAACGGCGCATCCGGGTCACCGGCAGGGGGCGGAATACCGGCCACCAGCTTCTCCAGCACGGCTTGAATGCCTTCTCCGGTCTTGGCGCTCACCGTTAATGCATCAATCGCCTCGATGCCGATAATGTCCTCGATTTCCTGCTTGACCCGATCCGGCTCGGCTGAAGGCAAATCAATCTTGTTCAGCACCGGAATCACTTCCAGTCCCAGTTCCACCGCGGTGTAGCAGTTGGCCACGCTTTGCGCTTCCACCCCCTGCGCGGCGTCTACCACCAGCAAGGCACCTTCACAGGCTGCCAGGGAACGTGAAACCTCGTAAGAGAAATCAACATGTCCGGGCGTATCAATGAAGTTCAGGTGGTACACCTTGCCGTCCTGGGCGGTGTAATTGAGGGTTACGCTCTGGGCCTTGATGGTGATGCCCCGTTCACGTTCCAGGTCCATGGAATCCAGCACCTGGTTGGCCATTTCCCGGTCCGTCAGGCCACCGCAAATCTGGATAAAGCGGTCCGCCAACGTGGATTTGCCGTGATCGACGTGGGCTATGATGGAAAAATTACGAATCTGTTTCTGGTTCATGATAACCGGCAAGTGACAGGAAATTCAGGCATATGACAGGCAAAGGCCATCCGTTTCAAGCGAAACGGATGGCCCGGGCCAGGGAGCCGGAATTATATATTACTCTTCGTCTGAGGGTGTGTAGGCGAAGAAATTGGTGCTGCCATCCCGCAGAATACGCAAGGCCACGGCCTTACCCTTGGGCAGTTTGCTGACCAGCTTTTCGAACCCGTCAACATCTTTCACCGCGGTGTTGTTGATCATCAGGATAACGTCACCCGAACGCAGGCCGGCGCGATAGGCGGCATCGCTTTCCACCTCCGAAATCAGCACGCCCCCTTCCGGGTTGCCGAGCACGCGCCGCATATCGGGAGTCAGCGCTTCCACAGCCAGCCCCAGCGCATTACTCTGGCGCGCAGCACCCGTGTCCGCGGCCTGTGCACTGGTTTGACCGTCGTCCAGCGCATCCAGGGTAACTTCAAAGGTGCGTTCCTTGCCATTGCGGCTGACCAGCACGGTCGCCTCGGAACCTGGCGGGTTGGAACCCACCAGCGGTGGCAAGTCACCCGAAGTTTCAATCGGCTGGCCGTTGAATTCCAGGATGAAGTCTCCCGGCTTGATACCGGCACGGTCAGCCGAACCGCCCGGGCTGATATCATTGACCAGTGCACCTGCGGAACGGCCCAGGTTCATCGCTTCAGCCAACTCGCGGGTAACCTGGCCAACCACCACGCCGAGCAGACCGCGCGATACCTTGCCGTGTTCGCGCAGCTGGCGCACGGTGCTGGCGGCGGTTTCAATCGGAATGGAAAAAGACAGGCCGATGTAGCCGCCACTGGAGCTGAGTATCCATGAATTGATACCCACCACTTCGCCATCCATGTTCAATAACGGGCCGCCGGAATTACCCCGGTTGATGGCCACGTCGGTCTGGATAAACGGTACGTATTGCTGCGCCCCGGTGCTGCGCCCCTTGGCGCTGACGATACCGGCGGTAACGGTTTGCTCAAAATTGAACGGCGAACCGATGGCAACCACCCATTCGCCCGGTTTGAGACCGGTGGAATCACCAAGTTTCAGTGTCGGCAGGTTGCGCGCCTCAATCTTCAGCAATGCAATGTCACTGGGCTGATCCGTGCCTACCAGCGTCGCCTCGTACTCACGCCGGTCTGCCAGCCGCACAATAATCTGGTCCGCGTCTTCCACCACATGGTTGTTGGTGATGATGTAGCCATCTTCTTCAATGATGAAACCGGAACCCGCGCCGCGGCGGTCAGGCTGATTGCCCCCGGGATTGCCCGGTGTATCAAAAAACCGCCGGAAAATTTCCGGAACTTCCTGGCCACGGAACTGCGGCGGCAGGTTGGCGTCCTGGTCATCACGCGCACGCTGGCCGAACTGGGTGACCTGAATATTCACCACCGCGGGTGATGCATTTTCCACCAGCCCGGTAAAATCAGGCAGGCCGGCGACACGCGCCAGGGCCAGCGGCGCATTGCTCAGGAATGCCACCAGGCAGATACCAAAAAGTATTCGTTTAGTCACTGGATTACCTCTTTACAAGTGTTTGGTTTACCGGGCCAATGACCCTCGGAAAGCCGGCTCAGGGTGGAGGTCCCGACTCAACGGCGTATGTTTAAGAACATGCCGCTCAGTTCGAGTTCCCGCCACCGGGTGGCAATGCGCATGCGTCTGCAGCCTCGCCCTCTACCACGTTCAGCAAGCGCACTTCTGAACTGGCCGGACTCAGCCGGCGGCGCTTTCCATTGAAGACTACGGCAGCGCCACCTGCCAGCAATGCGCCGGCCAATGCGGCACCGTCCAGTGCCAATGCATTCCAACCGGCCCTGATACCCAGATAGTGGCCAATTGCCATTCCTGCAAGGGCTGCCAGCAACGGAAGCAGGTATAACAGGCATACCAGCCGCAGAAACAGGCGTTCCGGGATACCCACGGTAACCGCCTGACCCGGCTGTGCGCCAATGGCATTGTGTAATTGCAGTTTTACCGGCCTGCGGCGCAGCAGGCGGCCAAAAATACCGGCACCGCAACCTTTGCCCTGATCACAGGCCGAACAGCCGCTGGATGCACCGATGCGCACCCCCACCCAGTCACCGTGTTGCTGCGTCACCCTGCCTTGCTGTTCAATCATGGCCGGGGACCGGGAACGCTCACCGGTCGGCGGCCGGCGCCATGGATTCGCCAATCAGGCGTACGGTGGCCGCCGGCACATCGCCCAGCACGGTGAGCACGGTATCTCCAGCTGCGCGGGAATAAGCATGCGTCGTGCCCACGCTGTGCAGGCCCGGTTTCATACCGGCTTCCTCTGATACTGACTCGATATACACTGACACGGCCGCCAGCCCATCACTGTAAACCAGGTGTTCAAACAACTTGCCAGCCTGCATTTCCTGCCAGCGATGGGATGCCAGGCGAAAACCTGCGGGCAGTTCCGTGGCACCCCAGCGCGGCGGCTTGGAACCACTGCGTCCCTCGAACGGCAAGCCCGACTTGTAGGCCTGCTGATCGCCGGTTTTCGGCGCTGAGCGCAATTCGGCGGGGTCCACCTCGTTGCCCATTTTCAGTTCGGTAAACATCAGCTTGGCCAGGCTTTCGCCGCCGCTGCCATTGAGTTGCCATTTCAGCAACAGGCCCGAACGGGTTTCCAGCCACAGGCTGTAACCGTAGCGGTATTCGTCTTTCGGCAGAATATTGATACGTTGCCCGGTATGGCCGGCAATGCGTTGTTTGCCGGCCAGGCGGAAATCATAGGACATGGATGCCTGGGATGGATCACCCAGCGGCAATTCGGGAAAAAACGGGCGGCTGACGGCGGGGTCTGCCAGGACTTTCCGGTCGTGACCGGATATCCAGCGCACCCCTTGAGCATCACGCACGATCTCGCGCGGCGAACCGGATACCGACACCAGCCGTTCACGCGACCCGTTGTCATCAAACACGTGGGTGATGCGCATGGTTTCAACGCCTTCACCCAGTACATAGACAAACGTGCCCTGATAATTCATCTGGCTCATGGCAGCGCTCATGCGCTCCAGCCATTGATGTGCGCTATCGCCCGCGAACAGGCTGCAGGGAACGGCGCCCAGGCAAATGCTGAACGCCAGCAAAAGCACGCGCGGCTTCATCACTGTGCAGATTCGCTGCCCTTAGCGGTTTGCGCTGCCGGAGTAACATCTGCGGCTGTGTCCTGCTCGGCCTCCGCCTGGGTGACCACGATGGGCACAAAGGAAACAAACCCGCGGCCACCGGCTTCACCGGTCATCTGATAATGACGCAGCAGATAGGAATTCATGCGCTGATCGGGGCCTGCTTCCTGACCCGACAGGTTCACCGGCTGAGAACGCGGTGACAGACTGCTGATATTCGGGCTGGTAAACGATTCCGCAGCCGCTGTGGCCACCCCGACATCGCTGGTGGGCAGCGCGGCGGGCTGATTGATGTTGGATACGGTCAGCACGGCAAATAATGCAACCGAAGCTGCAATCGCGGCGCCGGCCACCGGTTTGAACCAGGACGACGCCCAGGATGAGCGGGCGGGCGGAGCCTGTTCACGGCCCAGTGCGCTGCGCACGCGTGCCGACAGGTCAGGCTGTGCCATCTCGCCTTCCTGGTGCCGCAAACAATCACGGATCAGGTGATAGCGTGTCCAGGTGTCGCGCAGGGACGCATCCGTACCCAGGCGCCGCACCAGGAAACGGCCTGTTTCCTTGCTGACCTCACCATCCATCAGGCTGGAAAGATGTTCTTTTGATTCACTGTTCATTTCGGTAAGTACCCTGCCGTTTGTCATGGCCCCTCTACCAGGGGTCTCAGTTTTTCGTCAATCGCTTCGCGCGCCCTGAAGATGCGTGAGCGGACGGTGCCTATGGGACATTCCATGGTGGTGGCAATCTCTTCATAACTCATGCCTTCCATCTCGCGCAACATGATGGCGGTGCGCAAGTCCTCCGGTAGCTCCGCGATAGTGCTGTATACCGTGTCCTTGATTTCTTCACGCAACAACTCGTTTTCGGGCGTACCCTTGTCTTTCAGACGACTTTCCATGTCGTATTGCTCCGCATCCACGGCGTCAATATCCGATGCGGGTGGCCGGCGCTTTTGCGCCACCAGCCAGTTTTTTGCCGTGTTGATGGCAATGCGGTACAGCCAGGTGTAAAACGCGCTGTCTCCGCGAAAATTTCCGATCGCACGATAGGCCTTGATAAACGCTTCCTGCGCCACATCCAGTGCTTCTGTCTGGTCCAGCACATAACGCGCCACCAGGCTTACAATGCGATGCTGGTACTTTTTAATCAGCAGGTCAAAAGCGTGTTTGTCACCCTTTTGCACCCGCTCGACCAACAACTGGTCAACCTGCGCTTCGCTCATGCGCGCACACTCCACCTCTCCCTGACGTCCATCCCGCGTGACACCTGGCAAGGTGCGCACATTTCCATGGTCCGCCCGTTCAACTTTCAATTCACATGCTGCCGTCATATCCGTCGGCTCCCTCTGTTGAGCATATCACGCTGATCTAAGCGGATGTTTCGGCTTATTTGTTATGCGAAACGCTTGTGTCGTGGTGTATGACAGGGCTGACAGGCCCGAGTTCCCGCAATAACAAAAGTTTTGTCGCTGCCAGGGTGCAACTATACGGGCCGAATGCGATAATTACGTCGTTAACCAGACAAAGCGGGCGGCAAAATGTCGCCCCGCATATGAAAGGAAAAAATGACTATGGAATTTTTGCGTAGCCTGGGCATCAACGATACCAACCCTGGCGCCTGTTTCGGTCCCGGCGAGTGGTCAGACACTCAAAATGCCGGTGAAATCCAGTCCATCAATCCGGCCACCGGCGAGGTGATTGCCCGTGTTTATGGCGCCTCGCAGGACGACTACGAGAAAATCATCACGCGGGCCCGCGAGGTGTTTCAACAATGGCGCACGGTGCCGGCTCCACGGCGTGGCGAAGCGGTACGTCTGTGCACCGACGCCCTGCGTCGCCACAAGGATGCGCTGGGCAGCCTGGTCAGCCTGGAAATGGGCAAGATCAAGCCGGAGGGCGATGGCGAAGTGCAGGAGATGATCGACATTGGCGACTTCGCCATTGGCCAGTCAAGAATGTTATATGGCCAGACCATGCATTCCGAGCGCCCGCTGCACCGCATGTATGAACAGTGGCACCCTTACGGCATAGTCGGTGTCATCAGCGCGTTCAATTTTCCGGTGGCGGTATGGGCGTGGAATGCTTTCCTGTCCGCCATCTGCGGCAATGTCACCGTGTGGAAACCTTCACCCAAGGGTGCCCTGTGCTGCATCGCGGTACAGAAAATCTGTAACGATGCACTGGAGGAAGGCGGCTTCCCGCCCATTTTCATGAGCTTCATCGAGCCTGGCAACGCCCTGGCTGAGCGGTTTGTCGATGACCCCCGGGTAAACCTGATGTCCTTTACCGGCTCCACCGCGGTGGGCAAACAGGTGGGCACGCGTGTCGCTGCGCGCATGGGCCGCAGCCTGCTGGAGCTGGGCGGCAACAACGCCATTATCATGGACCAGACCGCCGACCTGAAAATGGCCATTCCGGGTATCGTATTCGGTGCCGTAGGTACCGCCGGCCAGCGTTGCACCACCACCCGCCGGCTGTTTGTGCATCGTTCCATTCTCGACGCGGTGACCGAGGCGCTGGTCAACGCCTACCAGCAGGTCCGTATTGGGGATCCATTGAAAGAGGACACCCTGATGGGCCCGCTGACCGATGAAGCCAGCGTTGAGCGCTTCGAAGCGGCGGTGGCAGCCGCCCAGGCCGAAGGCGGTGAACTGCTCACCGGCGGCAAGCGCATCGATGGTCCGGGGTTTTTCGTGGAACCGGCCATCATCAAGGCGGAGAGCCACTGGGATGTCGTTCAGTCCGAGACGTTTGCCCCCATTCTCTACGTGATTCCGTTTGATGAACTGGAAGATGCCATCGCCATGCAGAATGAAGTGAAACAAGGCCTGTCATCGTCCATCTTCACCACCGATATGCGCAATGCGGAATTGTTTCTTTCTGCCATGGGCTCGGATTGCGGTATCGCCAATGTCAATATCGGCACATCAGGGGCGGAAATTGGCGGAGCGTTCGGTGGCGAGAAAGAAACCGGCGGCGGCCGCGAATCGGGCTCCGACGCGTGGAAAGCGTACATGCGCCGGCAAACCAATACCATCAACTGGGGTAAGGAACTGCCCCTGGCGCAAGGCATCAAGTTTGATCTCTGAGACCTGCGTAATCGACCGGCCGGGTGCAGGTTCACCCGGCCAGGCGGTAAGTCTGGCTGACGGCCTGGCCTGAGCCGTGTTTTATCCACTGGCTCAGAAAGCCCTGTTCGCGCTGAATCCGGAACGGGCCCACCAGCTGACCCTGGAAGCGCTGCGCACGGCCTCCCGCGTTGGCGCCACCCGTCTGCTCTGCGCAACGCCGGGCCAGCCGCTTAACTGCATGGGGCTGGAATTTCCCAATGCAGTAGGCGTGGCTCCCGGGCTGGACAAGAACGCCGATTACTTCGAAGCACTGGGCGACCTCGGTTTTGGCTTTGTCGAAGTAGGCACGGTCACCCCCCGGCCGCAACCCGGAAATCCGCGACCCAGGGTTTTCAGGCTGCCGCAGGCACAGGCCCTGATCAACCGCCTGGGTTTCAACAACAAGGGCGTGGACTATCTGGTCAAGCGCGTGCGCTCGCACCGCTTCAGGGGCGTGCTGGGCATCAACATCGGCAAGAACTTCGATACGCCTATCGAACGTGCGGCGGAGGATTACCGGGAGTGCCTGAGAAAGGTCTACCCGTATGCCGATTATGTGACGGTAAACATTTCCTCGCCCAACACCGCCAACCTGCGCGAACTGCAACACGGCGACAGCCTGCAGGAATTACTGGCAGGGCTGGCTGAACAACGCGACACCTTGCAGCAGCAGCATGGCAAACGCGTGCCGCTGGCCGTCAAGGTGGCACCTGACCTGACTGAGGACGCCATCGCCGGGATTTCCCGTACAGTGGTGGCAAGCGGCATCGAGGCAGTGATTGCCACCAACACCACGATAGCGCGGCCAGATTCGGTGCAGGGCCTGGCCGGCGCCGACCAGGCAGGCGGCCTGTCCGGCCAGCCATTGAAACCCTACGCCGACCGGGCACTGCTCGGCTTCAGCCAGCAGTTGCAGGGACGCGCCACGCTGATTGGTGTGGGCGGTATCAGTTGCGGGCAGGATGCGGTGGACAAGCTGCAACGCGGCGCCAGCCTGGTGCAGTTTTACACCGGCATGATTTACCGCGGCCCGGCCTTGCTCAGTGAGTGCCTGCAAGCCATCAGCCGGCACCGCGCGGCGTGAAAGTCACCCAACATCCGGATCTGACCGCTTACAACAGCTTCGGGCTCAAGGCCAGTGCCGGCCTGCTGCTGCAAATCGAGCGGGAAGAGGACGTTCTCGACCTGCCCGGTTTCAACCCGCAGCGTGACTTTATTCTGGGAGGTGGCAGCAACGTCGTATTTGTTGACGATGTGCCTGGCTGTGTACTGCTCAACCGCATCGCTGGCATCCATCTGCTGGAACAAGACCAACACCACTGCCTGCTTGAAGTCGGTGCCGGTGAAAACTGGCATCAACTGGTCGCCTGGTGTGTTGATCACAGCTACAGCGGCCTGGAAAACCTGGCGCTGATCCCGGGGCTGGCTGGCGCGGCGCCCATTCAGAATATCGGTGCCTATGGTGTGGAACTGGCTGCGCGCCTGGAGTCGGTGACTGCCTGGGATTGGCAACATGCGCAATGGGTGGTACTGGACCGGCAGCAGTGCCGCTTTGCCTACCGTGACAGCCTGTTCAAATCCATCGCGCCCGGCCGCTATCTGATCACCTCCCTGCGCTTGCGCCTGGACCGGAAATTCACGCCGCAACTGGACTATGCCGGCGTACGCCAGGAATTACAGCAGGCCGGTATCGAACATGCCGGTTTGCGCGACGTGTTCAATGCCATCATTCGCATTCGCCAGCGCAAGCTGCCCGACCCGGCTGTTCAGGGCAATGCCGGCAGCTTTTTCAAAAATCCGGTGGTCAGCCGCGAGCAGTTCGAAACTCTGCTCAGCCAATACCCCGATCTTCCCTCCTGGCCACTGGACGGCGACCGGCGCAAGCTGTCCGCGGCCTGGATGATCGAACAATGCGGTCTGAAGGGTTTCCACCAGGATGGTGTCGCTGTTTCCAGCCAGCATGCGCTGGTGCTGGTTAACGAAGGCGGGGCCAGCGGTGCACAGGTGTGGCGCCTGGCCATGCACGTACGCCAGCGGGTCCTGTCCGATTTTGATATTGAACTCGAAGCCGAGCCGACAATCTATTTTTCACAGGCCGCAGGCTGACAGCCGCACTTGCTGACCAGCCGGCTTACCGGTACTTTCCGCCAGGCCATGAACTTTTCGAGGTTGAAACCCATGTTGCTGAGAATGCCCCACCTGAGCCCGTCGCAGTTTCTGCTGCCATTGTTGCTGCTGTTGCTGGCAGCCTGCGAACCCAAGGCTGAAATTCCACCCGCGGTCGAAATTGAAGAACCGGTGGCCAGCCTGGAAAACGCCACGGCCGCAATTGACGTGGAACGCCTGATGAACAACATCACCGAACTGGCATCCGATGAATACGGTGGCCGTGCGCCGATGTCGGCTGGCGAAACGCTGACCCTGGATTTTCTGCAGTCGCGCTTCCGCGCCATGGGACTTGAACCGATGTTTGGCGACAGCTATCTGCAGCCGGTGGACCTGGTCTCGATCGAGGCCGATCCGGCAGCCACGCAAATGACCTTTCACCTGGCAGGACGCGACCGGCTGGTTAGCCACAGTGATGAAATGGTACTGGCCACCTCGCGCGCCGTCGCCGAGTCACGGGTGGAGAACAGCGAACTGGTGTTCGTCGGCTATGGCATCGTAGCGCCGGAGTATGGCTGGAATGACTATGCGGACGTGGATGTGAACGGCAAAACCGTATTGATCCTGATCAATGACCCGGGTTTCGCCAGCCAGGATCCGGCGCTGTTCAATGGCAATGCGATGACGTACTACGGCCGCTGGACCTACAAGTACGAGGAGGCGGCCCGGCAAGGGGCCGCGGCCGCCATCATCATCCACGATACCGCACCCGCCGCTTATGGCTGGGATGTAGTGCGCAACAGCTGGACCGGCCCACAGTTCCACCTCGCCAGGCCAGACGACAATATGAGCCGCAGTGCGCTTGAATCCTGGATACAGAAACCGGTCGCGGAAGAATTGTTTGCAGCCGATGGTCTGGATTTTGAAACGCTGCAGCAACAGGCATTGTCACCGGAATTCAAAGCCGTGCCGCTGAGCAGCAGCATGGATGCTGCGGTACAGAACCACGTGATCCGCCAGCAATCATTTAACGTGGGCGCCCTGCTGCCGGGCAGCAAACGGCCGGACGAGTGGTTTATTTACACCGCACACTGGGACCACCTCGGCACCGATCCGGCCGCCGGCGACGAGCAGGACGGCATCTATAACGGCGCGGTGGACAATGCCACCGGCATTGCGGCGCTGCTGGAGCTGGCGCACTCGTTCGCCGCCCTGCCGCGGGCACCGCAACGCAGTATCGCTTTCCTGGCCGTAACGGCGGAAGAATCCGGCCTGCTGGGTTCGGCCGGTTACGCTGAGAATCCAGCCGTGCCCATGAGCCAGACCGTGGCTGGTATCAACATGGACTCCATGAATGTACTGGGACCAACGCATGACGTGATCGTGGTGGGCTACGGCAGTTCCGAGCTGGAAGACCTGTTGCGTGAGCAGGCAGCGCGGCAGAACCGGATTGTAAAACCGGAAGAACACCCGGAACGGGGTGGCTACTACCGGTCCGACCATTTCAATTTTGCCAAGCAGGGTGTGCCGATGCTGTATGCCAAGTCAGGCTCGCAGCATACCGAGCGCGGGGCAGATTATATTCCGGGCAAGGGTGCTGAATTTCTCAAACAGCGTTATCACACGCCGCATGATGAAGTCAGCGATGATTGGGACTTGCGGGGACTGACGCTGGATGTGGATTTGTATTTCAGTATCGGCCTGGAAATAGCGGAGAGCCGCGACTGGCCACAGTGGCTGGAAGGCAATGAATTCCGCGCCATCCGCGAACAGTCGCGCGCTGCGGCAACCGGCTCAGTCGATGACTGAGCCGGCCCCTGGCCGGTTTGTCAGAATGCGCTGATGCCGGTCAGTTCGCGGCCGATTACCAGCTGGTGGACCGTCTCGGTGCCTTCGTAGGTGATCACGCTTTCCAGGTTCAGCATGTGACGGATGGCCTGGTATTCGGTGGTAATGCCGCTGCCGCCGAGGATGTCGCGGCAGTCGCGGGCGATATCCAGCGCCATGCGCACGTTGTTCCATTTGGCCAGGCTGACCTGGCTGGGTTGCATCTTGCCGGCATCTTTCAGCCGCCCCAGCTGCAGTGATATCAGCTGCGCCGCGGTAATGCGCCGCGCCATATCGGCCAGACGTAATTGCATGGCCTGGTTGGCAGCAAGCGGGCGGCCAAAAATTTCGCGGTCAGAGGTGTAATTCAGAACTTCGGACAGGCAGGCGATGGCTGCGCCAATCGGCCCCCAGGTAATGCCGTAGCGGGCCTGCGTCAGGCAGCCCAGCGGGCCTTTCAGCCCAACCACATTGGGCAGGCGGTTGGCTTCGGGCACCCGCACATTATCAAAATACAGCTCGGATGTAACCGAAGCACGCAATGACATCTTGGATTTGATGGTGCGGGTATCAAAACCGGCCATGTCTTTTTCCAGCACGAATCCCATAATGCCTTCGTCGGTGCGCGCCCACACGATGGCGATGTCCGCAATGCTGCCATTGGTGATCCACATCTTGCTGCCGTTGATCACCCAGTCGTCGCCGTCACGGCGTGCGTGGGTTTTCATATTGGCGGGGTCTGAACCACCGTGCGACTCGGTCAGCCCAAAACAGCCGATGACTTCGCCACGGGCCATACCCGGCAACCAGCGTTCTTTCTGCTCATCAGAGCCGTACGCGTAGATCGGATACATGCACAGGCTGGACTGCACTGATACAAAACTGCGCAGGCCGGAATCACAGCGTTCCAGTTCCTGGCAAATGAGGCCGTAGGAAACTGCGTTCAGTCCGGCACAACCATAACCTTCCAGGCTGGAACCCAACAGACCGAGATCGGCAATTTCGGCCACCAGCTCACGCGGAAACGTGGCGTTGTCGAAGTGCTCGGCGATAATGGGCATCGCACGCTCATCCACAAAGCGGGCCACGCTGTCCTGGATCATCTTCTCTTCTTCAGTCAAAAGAGAGGCGACATCATACAAATCAAAAGGGTTGAGCTTGGCCATGCGAGAACTCCGGGTGTACAGCGGTATGTGTGCTGATTTCAGTGCAGATAAAGGTCAATGGAACGGGGTATTCTAAAGACATCAAAGCACAGAGTCACTAGCCGATTTGCAGGCTTACCATTCAGGCCTTGTCTTCGTTTGCCACTCCACTGGGAACATGCGCTGCCGGCACATGATCCTTGGCTGAATCGATGTGCACCTGCTGGTCATCAAAAAAGATGTCTGCACCAAAGATTTTCAGAAACTCGCCTTTGCTGCGCCCACCCAGAAACAAGGCTTCATCAATACGGATACCCCACTCGCGCAAGGTCAGCACCACGCGTTTGTGCGCCGGAGCAGAACGCGCCGTAACCAGGGCGGTGCGGATCGGATTGTCATCAATCGGGTAAGCGGACTGGATACCATGGATGGCGGATAACACCGGACGGAACGGGCCACCGGGCAATGGCCGCCCGGCCGCCTCCCGTTCGCTGTTGGAAAACGCCTCAAGACCGTGTTGCTGAAAAACACGCTCAGCCTCATCGCTGAAAATGACCGCATCGCCATCGAATGCAATACGCAACTGTCCGTCTTCCCGGCCATGTGACAGTCCCGGCAATATGGTCGCAGCGGCGTGCCCAGAAGCCAACGCACTGCGTACATCGGCCGCATTGGTGGAAAGCAGCAAGTGCGCACCGTATGCCGACATGTAGCGATAGGGGCTGGCACCGTTGGTAAATGCCGCGCGTTCGATTTTCAATCCCAGGTGTTCAATGGTATTGAAAATCCGCAGGCTGGTGTCCGCGCTGTTGCGGGATAACAAGATGACTTCAACGCCGGGGTGGTCTACACCATCCTCGTTCAGTGCCAGCAGCTTTTTGGCCAGCGGAAAGGCGACGCCCGGCCGCAGGATTTCATTCTCCCTGGCGATCTGGTAACGGGCGTATGCTTCCAGCCCTTCGCGTTCGAAAACCCGGTGACTGTCACCGAGATCAAACAGTGCACGCGAGGAAATTGCCACCACCAGCCGCTGGCCGGCATGCAGGGTGCTTGTTGATGTGTTCGGCAGTTCAGTCACCTCTGACAACTCCGTTACCCTCCCGGCGGCGCAGCCGGGTCACCGCTATCCGGGAATCTGGCGCGGGTGGGCGATCATCCAGCGGGCGGTTTCCTGCAAGCCCGCGAGCAGGTAATAATAGCGCGGGCTGGCCGGCTCGACCCAGTCCAGCTCGTGCAGCATCTGACAGAAACTCCAGAAACGGTATAACTGCTGGCACAGCGCCAGCGCCTGGTGCAGACGCGGCAGCGGTTCAAACCCGGTAAATGCTTCCAGGTAAGCCTCACAGATCTGTGCCAGTTGCTGCTCATCAATCAGCATGGTGGTCCTGCTGGGTTGCCGTCCGGCACGTTTGAACTCACTGTATTCGGCCATGCGGTCCAGCGCCATAAAGGGGTGGCCGATGACCGTATCAGCCCAGTCAATCAGGCGGATACTGTCGTCCTGCCAGACCAGGTTATCGCCGCGGAAGTCCATATGCACCAGGGTTTCCGGCAATTGATATTCCGCCAACTGTTGCAGGATGTGCGTATCGGTGGCCAGCGAAGCGGTGAAGCCGTCAAACTCTTCATCGCTGAGACCCACTTTGCCGGATTGCAGCAAAGCTTTATGTTGCCGCATATTGCCAATGCTGCCCTGCAGGTAATCCAGACCAAAGCGGGGGCAACCGAGCCTGGCCCATGCGTCGATCTGTTCGCTGCTTTCCACCTGGATGCGCGCCAGCACACGGGCACTTTCCGGGTATTTTTCCGCAGCGACCGTATTCTTGGCCCCATGGCGAAAATCCGCCGTCAGCATCCAGTTTTTTGCTTCATTGGTGGCCAGCGGCTGGACGGTGTGTTCTGGCCAGCGATCGACCAGCGCCAGTGTAATGGCCACCTCGCCCGGGGGCTTGGCATAGCTGGCTTTGAAATAGACATGACCCTGGCTGGTAGGCACCCGTAACAGCGTCGATGCATTCCAGCCGGCCCGGTACTGCTCCACATCGCCGGTTACCTGCATGCCCAACTGGTCCAGCTGGAAATTAATCCAGTGCTCGGCTTCGCCAAAC
>JBFIHZ010000054.1:0-16490 GCA_041601535.1 Lysobacterales bacterium
CCGGGGTGTGTTGCATCTGGCGGTGATGTCCATGGCCAGCACGGTACGCCGCCAGACCCTGGAACGGGGCCGTGACCCGCGCAACTTCCTGCTCATCGCCTCCGGCGGCGCCGGACCAATGCACGCCTGTGACGTGGCGCGCGATGTCGGCGTCCGCAACGTCGCCATTCCAATGCATCCCGGGCATTTCTCCGCCATCGGCATGCTCAGCGCTGATTTGCGCTTTGAACGCACCGCCACCATTGGCAAGGTACTGGACGACCTGACCCGGGACTTCCTGCTGGAACTGATGCAGGGTATGCGCGGTGAACTGGTTGACGCACTGAGCGGGGTGGGCGCCTCGGAGTCGGATATTGTCTTCGAATACGCCATGAAACTGCGTTACGTCGGCCAGGAACACACCGTGAAAATCCCGGCCCCGGTGGAAGGACTCAAGGTACCGGAAGATTTTCAAAAGCGCTTTTCCACCGATTTCGCCGACGAGTACCGCACCCGCTTTGGCCATGCTGACAAGATGTCCGCGGTTGAGGTGGTGCAGTTGGAACTGGTGGGCAAACGCGCCCTGCCACAGGTCAACATCAAACCCAGCTCGCATGCCGGGGCAACGTTGCCGGAAACCACCATGGCCTGGTTTGGGCTGGATGGTGAGCCGGTCGAGACTCCGGTGCTGGATCGTGCCAGCCTCGTTCCGGGGCAAACCTTCAATGGTCCGGTGATTGTTTGCGAGGAGGGTTCAACTTCCGTCATTCCGCCGCAATCCCATGCCCGGGTGCTGAATGACCTGACCATTTTGGTGACACTGGAATAAACGGTTGCTTAGGCAGGGCGGGAGCACAATACCCGCAACCGGGGCGGCCTGAATGCCGCCTCACGCCTGGAAATGAAATGTTTGGCGGGACAGTTTGATCCGCACGCAATGGAGAAGAAGTTTTGAGCGATTTACTGACAACTGAAGATCATCCACAGAACATCGTGCTGGAGCGCAACGGCCGGCGGATTGCCACCATGGATTCCGCCCGGTATGTGGACAGCAGGAATACCGGCCGTGACGTTGTGGTTACCGCTTCTTATATTGGCGTGTTGCCGGCGCGGCTGATGGCACCGCATAAACCCCGGGCTGTGATCGGTCATGATGGCGGCATTGGCAAGGACGCGGCCGGCATCCAGGGCCTGTACTACCTGGAAGCGCTCGGCATCCCGGCGGCGGCCGTGGAGGGCGACAGCGCGGAACTGGGCAATGGCGATGATCACTACCAGTCAGGCGTTATCAGCCGGGTGAACATTCTCGCCGAGACCTGCGGTGTTCGTCCGGGTCAAAGCGTTGCCGAGGCGGCGCTGTTGTTGCTGGAAAATGAACCGGGCGACATTGAGCCGGGCACCAAGATCCGCCGGGAGGTTGTCGAGACTTCGGCCACCGGGCGCGAGGTGGTGGTCACCGACTCCATCATTTTTGCCCGACCTGAAGACAAGGGCCGCAATGTGCTGGTCACCGCCGGCCATACCGGAACATCCGGTGCCTCCTTTCTGCTCGAGTTCCGCCCCTGGGGCTTCATTTGTTCGGATGGCGGCGGCGGCAAGAATGAATCCGGCACGGCCGGGCTGGCCATCGTGGAGAAGGAAGGGCTGGCCGGTGCCAGCGTGTCCGCCAAGTCGGCGGCCATCGGTGACGCTTATTCCACTTATCATGACGGCATTATTGTTGCGTGCAACAAGCCGGCCGAGCGCCGTGGCGTTAAGGTTGGCATGTCGGCCAAGGAAGCCGCCCACAAGCTACTGCAGGAGAACGACGAAGCATGACTGTTCAGATGCCAGCTGAAGCATCGGCGGTCACCCGCCCTTTCTGGGAAGCAGCCGCGCGAAACGCACTGGTCCGACCGGTGTGCGACTCCTGTGAAAAGAATTTTTTCATCCCACAGATCGCCTGCCCGCGCTGTCACAGCGAGGCCTGGAGCTACCGGGAAAGTTCCGGCCGTGGCACGGTTTCCACCTTCACCGTGGTGCACCGCGCCCCTACCGATGACCATCAGCCGCCCTATATTGTGGCGGTTGTTGACCTGGACGAAGGCTGGTACATGATGAGCAACATCATCGACTGCCCCGACAACTCCATCGCCATCGGGCAACGCGTGGAAGTTGCTTTCCACAGCCGTGCCGACGGTGTGGTGCTGCCGGTCTTCCGGCCGGCCACGGAGGACGCAGTATGAACATTGGACTGGCAACTACCCGTTCGGCGCTGCGCTACCCGGACCGTTTGGCCGCTTTTGATGGTGAGCAAACGCTGAACTGGCGCGAACTCGACGAGCGCAGCAACCGCCTGGCCAATACACTGTCCACCGGCCTTGGGCTGGAGCAAGGCTCGCGCGTTGCCCTCTGGGCCCCCAACCGCCTGGCCGTGGCCGAAGTGCTGGCCGGCGTGGCCAAGGCCGGGCTGGTCTATGTGGGCCTGAATTTCCGCATGAGCGACAAGGATTTCAAGCACGTCTTTGAAAATGCCCAGCCCCGCGTACTGATCGTTGCGGGTGAATTCCGCCAACGGGCTGCAGAACTGGTCGGCAAGCAGGACATTACCGTCATCGACCTCGATGATGATTCAGCCAACGGCTATGAGGCGCTGCTGTCACTTGCCTCCGCGCAACCACCAGCAACATTGCACCTGGTGCGGCCTGAGGATGATTTCTGCATCGTCTACACCAGTGGCACCACCGGCACCCCCAAAGGGGTCTGGTTCGATCATGGCCGGGTGTTGCAGCACGCCACCGTGGCCGCGCTGGAATACGAGATCGACAAGGACACGCGGTATCTTACCGCCATACCGCATAATTCTTCGGTGCATATCACGCTGGCACCGTGCATGATCATGGGCGGTGCCATCGGCTTTTTTGACAGCCGCCGTTTCGAAGCGGAAGTCTATGTCAACGAAGTCGCACGCATGGCCGCCACACATTCCTACCTGGTGCCCACGCAGCTTTACCGCCTGCTCGATGCTGCTTCGCAGGCGGATGCCCTGGCCTCCATGAAAACCCTGGGGTACGGTGCCGCACCAATGTCACCCGACAAGGCCGGTCAGCTGATTGAGCGTTTCGGGCCGATATTCAACCAGTTGTATGGCATGGCGGAAATCGCCTCCATCGGAACCATGTTGCGCAAAGCCGATCACCTGGCGGCGATCCAGGGCCAGACCCATTTGCTGCGTTCGGTGGGCCAGGCTTCGTACGCGATTGACGTGCGGGTGGTTGACCAGGCGGGCCAGGATGTCGCCCGGGACGAACGCGGCGAGGTGATTTTTTCCGCGCCCTACATGATGAAAGGCTATTACCGCGATCCGGAGCGCACCGCCGGCACTCTGATCGATGGCTGGGTTCACTCGGGCGATGTGGCCCGCGTTGATGCGGACGGTTATATCTACATCGTGGACCGCATCAAGGATCTCATTATTCGCGGTGGTTACAACATCGCGCCGGCGGAAATCGAAGCCGTATTGCACCGCCATCCCGATGTGCTGGAAGTGGGTGTGGTCGGCTTGCCGGATGAACAATGGGGCGAGTCCATCCTGGCGGTGGTGGCATTGAAAGAAGGCGCCAAACCCGATCCGCAAGCGATGCTGAGCTGGTGCCGGGACGAAGGTTCACTGAACTCGATGAAGTGCCCCGGGACTATCGAGTTTCTTCCCAGCCTGCCAAAAAACACCGTCGGCAAGATCGCCAAGAATGAACTCCGCACGCGCTATGCGCCCAGCGAAGACAAGGACTGAATCATGAGCAGCCTTCATCAGGTAGCAATCGTCGGCGTAAGCACCAGCGAACAACGCCGCCAACTGGAACGAACCGCGCTGTCGGCCTGTCTTGACGCAGCCCTGGGTGCCATTGCCGATGCCGGACTGGACGTAACAGATATCGACGGCATTGCCGGCCGCTGGCCCGGCCCGGGCGGCACGGTAATGCACCCGGGTTCGCTGGATTGGGCGACCCTGCTCGGCATTCCGGTGCGCTGGGTGCAGGACACCTATCCGCAGGGCGTTCCTGCTGTGCTGGACGCCGCAGCCGCCATTGCAGCCGGCTTGTGCAACACCGTATTGATTGTCGGCGGGCAGGCCGCCATCCGCGATGACACCGCCAAGGTCGCGGCTTATACCCGGCCGGACAACGAATTCATCGCGCCCTGGGGCGCCTTTACCGCGGTGCATTTTGCGCTATTGGCACAACAGTATCTGCAGCGTTACCCGGAATCGCGTCAAGGCTCGGCCGAAGCCGCCGCAGCCATCCGCAACCGCGGCCACGCCAACCCCGAAGCGGTGATGTTCGGACGCGGGCCCTACAGTGCCGAAGATATTCTCGCCGCCAGCATGATTACCAGCCCGTTCACGCTGCTGGACCTGTGCCTGGCCACCGAAGGTGCGGCCGCCATGGTGCTCACGCGGCGGGACATTGCCCGTGACACCCGGGCACCGGTGTGGTTGTTGGGCGGCGGCTGCGATTGGCACAAGCAGCAGTATGTCGACCCGCCCCGGTACGAGGAAGTCTGGACGGTGGGTTCCGACGCGGCTGAGCGGGCCTACCGCATGGCGGATGTCACCCCACAGGATATCGATGTTGCCCAACTGTATGACATCAACTCGTTCGAAGTGCTGCGCCAGCTTGAAGTGCTTGGCTTTTGTAAGCCGGGAGAAGCCAGCGGCTTTGTCCAGGATGTGGGCCTGGGCGCGGATGGCGGCCTTCCGGTCAACACCGATGGCGGACTGATGTCCTACAGCCATATTGGTTGGGGCGGGCCCACCCTGAAAATTGTCGAAGCGGTGCACCAACTGCGGCATGAAGCCGGTGACCGGCAGGTCAGTGACGCAAAGCTTGCGCTGGCGACCGGTGCCGGATCCGGTGCCCAGTATCACAACGTCGTCATTCTCGGCAAGGACGCGGCCTGACGCTATGGCAGCGGCACACAGCAATCATCAACACGTGCGGCAACCGGGTTAACCAGGGCCGCATGGAAACAACTGGCTTGCGCCAGATGAATTGACTATGGAGTAGAACAATGTGGACATGTATGGCATGCGGGCACGTTTATGACCCCGCCGAAGGGGATCCGGACAGTGGCATCCCTCCCGGCACTGCGTTTGAAGATATACCGGAGGATTGGCTCTGCCCGGTCTGCGGTGCGCGCAAGTCGGATTTTGAGAAGCTCGAGGACTGAGGCCTGCACAGCATGAGCCCATCCGCGCAGCCGCGGCCCAAGCCGCACCCAAGTGAGCATATGAGCATGCGCTTTTTGCCTGTTTTTGGAGAGTTTTAATGACTACTGATTCTGACAAGCCGGGTTGCCCGTTCTCCGGCGACCGCCCGTTATTCCCAGATTTTGATCCGCTGGTGCCAGACCACGAGCAGGATCCCTGGCCGCTGCTGACGCGCGCACGCAAGGAACAACCCGTGTTCTGGATGCCGCACCTCAACATGTACTGCGTAACACGTTACGAGGATGTGCGGACCATCCAGAAAGATCCGGAGACTTTTTCCAACGTCGGGGCCAACGTGATGCGCGTGCCCATACCGGAAGGGCTGGAAATTCCCCCGGGCTGCCCTTTCCCCAGTGTCGGTGAAGGGCTGGCCAACCAGGACGCACCGGTACACACCCGGCTGCGAAAACTGATGCAACCGGCTTTCAGCCGTCCACGGGTGGCACCTTATGCACCGCAGATCGAGCAGATCGCCCAGCGGCTGATCAACAGTTTTATCAACGACGGCAAGGCCGACCTGGTCGGGCAGTTCGCCAACCAGATGGCCATGCAGACCATTGCCGTGGCGCTCGGTTTTCCTGCCAAGGATGCTGCCAGGTTCCGCGAATGGACCGATCAGTTCTTTTTCCTGATGGGCACTCCTGATATGGCCGAGGACGAAGCTCGGCGGCTGTGGTCCGGTCTGATCGAGTGGTACCTCTACATCAAGGAAATGGTCCAGAGCCGCCGGGTGGAGCCCAAGGACGACCTGGTTTCCGCGCTGATGGTTCCACCCGAAGACGAGAACATTGAGCCGCTGAACGATGATGAAATTGTCGCGAACATTATCGCGTTCATTGCCGCCGGCACCGATACCACCGCCATTTTCATTACCCAGACCGTGCGTCTGTTACATGCGGAAGGCCTGTGGGATGCGGTGGTCAAAGACCGCTCGCGGCTGGACCGCATCATGGAAGAGTCGCTGCGCCATACCGGCGTGGTTCGCGGCCTCAACCGGGTGGTCACCAAGGACACCGAGCTTTCCGGCGTGAAAATACCGGCCGGTTCGATGATTTACTGGATGGGCGGCTCCGCCAATCGCGACGAGGAGCAGTTTGAAGACCCGGACCGCTTCGACCCGGACCGCAAGAACGTGTTCGAACACGTGGCCTTCAGCGGCGGCCGCCATTTCTGCATGGGTGCGCCGCTGGCCCGGCTGGAAGCCAAAATCGCCTTGAATGCCTTGTTTGATCTGATACCGAACATGCGCATCCCGGAACAGTTTGTCGAATACCACCCCAACTTCATCACGCCGGCACCCATCAAGCTGATGATCGAGTGGGAGGTCTGACATCATGAGCGATAAACGCAGCAGCCGGGGCGCGACCATGAAGGCCGCCGTCATGAACAGTTTCAACAGCGACCTGGAGCTGGCTGACGTGGCCCTCCCGCAAATCGTGCGCGCCGACGATGTCATCGTGCGTATCACCGGTGCGGGCGTGTGTGGCTCGGATGTCCACCTGATCCAGGGCATGTTTGAAGACGTCATCGGTGCACCCGGTTATCCCTACGTACTGGGCCATGAAAACGCGGGTTACGTTGAAGCTGTCGGTGACGCAGTCACCACCCTCAGCGTAGGTGATGCCGTACTGGCACATCCGCACATCACCTGCGGCCTGTGCCGCGCCTGCCGGCGCGATGAGGCGTCTTTCTGTGAATCCCTGTCCTTTCCAGGGGTGGACGGAACCAGCCCCGGGGGCTTTGCCGAGTATCTGCGTACCAGTGAACGCGCACTGGTGCGGCTGCCGGAAGGAACCGACCCCGCTCCGATGGCCTCGCTTTCAGACGCCGGGCTGACCGCCTATCACGCGGTACGCCGCGCCAGCGACCACCTGCCGGCCGACGGCACTGCGGTGGTCATGGGTGTTGGTGGTGTGGGTTATTTTGCCCTGCAACTGCTGCGCATTTTCTCGCCCGCCCAGGTGATCGCGGTTGATCTGACGGACGCCAAGCTGGCGGAGGCCAGCGAACTCGGTGCAGACCTTACCTTCAAAGCCGGCGATGAGCTGGTGCAGCAAGTGATGGAGGCAACGCACGGCGCCGGTGTCGACCTGGTGATCGACTGCGTGGGTATCGCGCCCGTGCCTGAGCAATCGCTGCAAATGTTGCGGCGTGGCGGCGTCTACTCCGCCGTCGGCGCGGATACGGGCGAAGCCTGCTGCAGCACCGTGGCCCTGACCGGCCGTGAACTGACGATAAAAGGCAACCTGGTGGGAACACTGGGCGAACTGACCGAGCTGGCCCAGCTGGTGGTGCGCGGACGCATCCGGCTTACCCAGACGTATTACCCGCTGGAGGACGTTAATTCAGCTTTGGACGATTTGCGCCACGGCAAGGTGCAGGGACGGGCTGTACTGGTTCCCTGAAGCCTGGCTTGCCTGGCCCTGCCTGACCGGGCCCACCTGCCGGCGCTGCCGCCAGCAAGCTCAGTCGGCCTGAGCCTGGACCGCGGCCTCGGTGCGGAACGACTTCAGGCCCATGCCCAGGATCAGCGCGCTGAGGCAGCCGGAAACAACGGCAATGGTTGAGATGGAAAGCCCCACGGCTTCGTCATAACCAAACACGTAGTCGGTGATCAACGCCGTGATGGTTGGCCCCATACCCAACGCAATCAGGTTGAGTATGAACAGATAGACAGACGATACCAGGGCGCGCAGACGGTTGGGCGTAACCTGTTGCAAGGCAGCCGCTGCGGCGCCAAAACCGAAGCTGGAGAAAAACAGCAATGGACCATACAGAGCGAGTACCCAGGTGACTGAAGACACCATAGATGCGAGCACGGCGAATGGGAAACAGCCCAGGCCGGCGATCACGCCAACGCGCATCGCACCGTCTGAGTACCCCCTGACCACCAGCCGGTCTGCCAGCCAGCCACCGACAATGATGCCGCTGGTTCCGAACACCAGTACCAGCGCGCCCACGGCAGGACCGGTCTGGCCAATCGACATGTCAAAGTTGCGGGTCAGGTATGCCGGCGTCCAGGCGATGATTGAATTGAACACTACGGCCAGAAAAGAGAACCCGAATATATGTGTGGTGTAAACAAGCCAGCGGGAACGCATGTAATGGTAGACCTGCCGCAGCGGAATGGCCTGCCGCGCGTCGCCGCTGAAGGCCGCATGGCTTTTCATGCGGCGCACCGGTTCCGGCACAGTAAACATCAGCAGTGCCACCAGGATGCCGGGCAGCCCCACCACGAAAAACGCGGCCTGCCAGGACCTTACAGTACCCACCACCGGAAGAGTGACTTCCGGGGTACTGAGCGTGGCCTGCAGCACCATACCACCAATAATGAATGCCAGACCCGCACCGATATAGGCCCCGGTGGTGTATACGCTCAGGGCACGGCCCAGTTTATGCGGCGGAAACAGGTCCGCAACCATCGAGTAAGCGGGTGGTGACAGTGCGGCTTCACCCACGCCAACACCGACTCGCGCGGCAAACAGCTGCCAGTAGCCGGTGGCGATGCCGCAGGCGGCCGTCATCAGGCTCCAGACGGTGATGCCGGATGAAATGATAACGCGCCGGCTGAACCGGTCGGCCAGGCGGGCAATTGGAATGCCCATGATGGAAAAGAAAATGGCAAACGCCAGACCGTGCAGAAGGCTGACTTTGGTATCGCTCAACCCCAGGTCCAGCTTGATCGGTTGAATGAGCAGGCTAAGCACAAACCGGTCAGCAATGGAGACGGTATATGCCAGAAACAATACGGCAACGGCATACCAGGCAACGGCGGGAGCCGGCCAGTCAGATTGGGATGAGAGCGGTTTTTGTGGCTTGTTGTGTGTCATGGTGATCCGGAGAGAGGCAGAAAGACTGCTGCCTGATGGCCTTGGCTTGTTGCGTAAAGTTGCCTGCTTGCGGCAAGGAAACATGAACGATACAGCATCTGATCTGTCAGGTGTATAACCAGCCACAAGGAGGCTTGGATGAAGGACCAGACAATTTCAGATGACCGCGAACAGGGTCATCAGCAGACCGGACTGGCGATACCAGCAGCAGCCACTGCAACGCTGTTTGCCGTTCTGATAAAAACCGAACAGGAGGTCGATTGAATGTCAAAAGCTGACACAAGCATTCCGCACATAGCTCCCGAGGAGTTCTCGCCCATGGATGATCGTTTGACCAATGGCCGCTGGGTCAGCGTGGTCAACGAGTTGCGTGAAAAATGCCCGGTGTTTCACAGTTCGGCCCACGAGGATGACGGCTTCCATGTGCTTACCCGCTACGAAGATTTGATGTATGCCCATCTTCATCCCGAAATCTATTCGAGTTGCCCGATCACCATTCCTCCGGCCGGCCTGACCCGGCCATGGGGGGTGATCGAGGCCGACCCACCCATCCATAAACCGCTGCGCACACTGCTCAATCCGCACATGTCGAAAAAAGCCATAGCGGCCCAGGAGCAGCACTATCGCGATATCGCGATTTCGCTGATTGAACCGGTGGTTCCCCGCGGCAAGGCGGAACTGGTCGAAGAAATCTTCAAGAAATTCCCGCTGCAAATCATTCTTGAGCTGTTCGGCACACCGGAGGATGAAAAACCGCGGCTGGTGGAGCTGTTCCATATTCTGGCCCACCGTCCCGGCGAGCGCGAGGACCCGGCCGAAGTCCAGCGCGTCACCGCGGCGGCCGCACAGGAACTGTACGACTATTTCACGGCCATGCTGGAACAACGGCGCAAGCAGCCGGGCGATGACCTGGTCAGCATTTTGAGTGAGGCGGTGATTGACGGTGAGCCACTGACCGACTACGAGATTGTCGATTACGCCATGATCATCGTGCCCGCCGGCTTTGAAACAACCGCCTATGGTCTCAGTCACGCGTTCAGAACACTGGCCAGACTGCCCGAGGTTCGGCAGCAACTGGTCGATGATTTTTCGCTGATTCCCTCGTTTATTGAAGAGGTGTTGCGCTATGAGTCGCCTTCCAAAGGGCTGGCCAGAACGGTCATGGTTGATCACGAGGTCCAGGGCCAGAAACTGAGGCGCGGAGACCGGGTGCTGCTGCTGTGGGCATCCGGCAACCGCGACCCGGCCGAATTTGACCGGCCGGACGAGTTTGATTTACAGCGCAAACCCAATCGCCACCTCAGCTTCGGTGTTGGCGCGCATCGCTGCATGGGCATTCATATGGCCCGTCTGAGCATGCAGGTGATGATCGAAGAATGGCTCAAGCGGGTTCCGGAATTTGAACTGGACTGGGAGCGCGTAGAGGAAACTCCGGGCTTTACCTGGGCGGTTTCGGCACTGCCAGCCAGCTGGAGCGTATCCGGGTGAGTCATTCCAGGCCAGCCATGCACGGTTTGTATGTCGACCTGATCGCACCCTGTGCGGCGGACGGTCATTTTCTGCAGCGCGAATACCATGTCCACCTGCGGCGCATGGCCCGCATCAGGGATGTGCAGGGTGTGGTGGTAAACGGCCCGGCCGGTGAGGCCAGTGTGCTGGATTACACCATGCGCATGGATATTCTGAAGGCCGCGCGCTCAGCGGCGCCGGCAGGTTTTCCCTTACTGGCAGCGGTACCCGCTGATACCAACAGCATTACGGACGAGGCAAGCGCAGCCCTGGAGCTGGGCGCCACCGGTATTGTTGTTCTCGGCAGCGGAACAGAGCAGGAAGACAGCAAGGCCCTGCAACTGGCCCTGGACGCAGCCCCGGATGCTACGCTGGTCGCCTGGAACATGCCATATGCCGTTGCCGCCAGCCTGTCTGGCGTGACCGCAGTGGTAAGCGGCACGGCCGGCCAGACCGCCGGCAATGGTGAATTGGCGGTGATGTTGACCGACCAGAACTTTGATCTGCGGGCAATTAGCAGCGGACAAGCGGCGGGCGCGGTGCTGGCTTCGGCGAATATTTCCGAAGCCCTGTGGGGCAGGGTTTTTCGTTACGCCGCGGACGAACCGGGCCGCGCTGAAGAAATTTATTCAGACCGTCTGCAGGGATTACAGCAAGCGCTGCTGGCGCTGGACGGCCCGAACTCTGACGATTACCGGCAGGTCGTGGCGGCCATCAAGCACTGCTTGTTCACCATGACGCAGAATTCGTCCGCAGCCACCTTTCCGCCTCTGGTGGAAATCGGTGATACGGCCAGGGAAACACTCTCAAACGCGCTGCTCGGGGGCCGGCTGCTGCCGGGCATGGCCTGATGCGGTCGCGCGCACATTCAAAACATCAATATGGAGACTACCCATGAATAGCGACATCAATGCCATCCAGCGTCTGGTTAATGACTACTGCTGGTACGCGGATACACACGATGCTGAAGGAATCGTCTCGCTGTTTACCGCAGATGGCGTGATGGATGCGGAAGCCGTTGGCCTGGAGGTGTTTCGTGGCCAGGAAGCCTTACGCAGTTTCTACACCTCGATTATTCCCCTGCATGAGTACTCCCAGCACCTGTCGGGAACCCACCGGGTGGATATTGATGGCGATACCGCCAAGGGAACCTCCTATTACCTGATGCACGGTGCGGTAAAGGGGGCGGGGCCGATCTCGGCGGCCGGTTACTTCGAGGACCGCTACGTGCGCACGCCGGATGGCTGGCGTATCGCTTATCGGCGGGGCGTGCCACTGGTGCCGCCAAACCTCAGCGCGATGATAGATGCCCTCGGCAGTACCGCTACAAATGCCTGAGCGGGCCGCCCCAACAACGGTGCCGGAACATGCGCTTCGGCATATATTTAATAATCTGACCAGGTTCAATTGCGAGTGCAAGTTATGAGTATTGACAAACAAACAAGTGGTGCAGGTGATCTCGGCACGGTACTGAATTTCGGCACCAGCGCACCGGCCAAAACGCGGCAAAACGCCGATTCGGGCAGCCAGGCTGATGCCCCACCCCGCCCGATTGACGCGGTGGAAGCGGAGATTTTCCGCTTTGCGACAACTTCGGTGGTGGATGAGATCGAACTAAACCTGACCCGTACCGCCTTCAGTGAACTGATTTACGAGTACAAGGATTACTGCGTAGGCATCGTTCTGCCCGACTTCACCCTGCTGACCCAGTCGTCCGGCAGCATGCCCATATTTGTGGGCGACCTCGGGCCGCAGGTGCAGGACGCGGTGGAAGCCATCGGCATGGACGCCTTGCGCGAAGGCGATGTGTTTATCCATAACTGGTCGGGCGTCAATGGCCAGCACCTGAACCATGTCTCCTGCATCACCCCGATCTATGACCAGGGACGCATCGTCGCGTATATCATCATCCGCGCGCATTGGGCGGATATCGGTGGCAGTGCTCCGACCTCACTGAGCTGGAACGCCTTATCCGTTTTTGAAGAAGGTGTTCAGTACCGCGGGCTGCGGGTGATGCGGGAAGGAGAGATTGTGCCGGACGTGATGGCAACCATCCAGGCCAACACCCGTTCGCCAGCGGCGATTACCGGTGACCTGATGGCACAGATGGCTGGCTGCATTCTTGGCCGCGCACGCTGGGCTGACCGGGTGGCCGGCCGATGGACTCCCGAAGAACTGCACAAGCTGATCGAATTCCAGGCGCAGGCCAGCGCCGAACTGGGCCGCGAAGCAGTACGCAACATTCCGGATGGAGTTTACGAGGCCTCATGCTGCCTGGATAACGCCGGTGTCGAGGGCACTGAACCGGTCAACCTGCACGTGGCGGTCACCATCTCGGGCGATTCCATGGAAGTCGATTTCTCCGGCATGCCTGACCAGGTGCTGACGCCGATCAACTCGGGGCGGCTCGGCGGAGCGGTCAATATAGCCAAACTGGCCTTCAAGGCATTGTGTCTGCCTGACCGCCCGGCCGATGAATGGATTTTCGATGCCCTGAACATCGTCGCACCGCCCGGCTCGCTGGTAAGCGCCAGTGCCGAAGCCCCCAAGGGTTTCTGGGTGATGGTCCCGCCAACCGCGGTGGATCTGATTTTCCGCGCCATTGGCAGTGTTCACCCGGAGCTTGTACCGGCCGGACACCACGGCACCGTTTCCGGTGTTTTCTTCACCGGAACGCGGGAGAAAACCGGCGAGTTCTGGCTGGCCATTGAATCCTACGGGGGCGGATTCGGCGCCACCGAATCCAACGACGGTTACGGTCCGTTAAAGTCGTTTATTCACGGTGACAACCCGGGCATTCCTATCGAATTGCTGGAATCCCGTTTCCCGCTGCGCATCCGCTCAACACGCTTGCGCCGGGAAGCCGGTGGTGCCGGCAAACGCCGCGGCGGAGCGGGTATAGAACGCGTGGTGGAAGCACTGGAGCCGCTGGCGCTGCAGACCGCGTTTGACCGCACCATTGATCCACCCTGGGGCCTGGCGGGCGGCGAAGCCGGGCTGCCCGGTGAAGTGCACGTGCAGCAACCCGGATCCGATGAATGGCTGGCCGCCAATAAAGTTACCGGCCTTCAACTGCAGCGCGGCGCACTGGTTCGCATCCGCACCGCTGGCGGTGGAGGATGGGGCAAACCCGAAACGAATGAAAGGAGCAAAGACGCAGCATGAGTCAGAATACACAAGCGCGGGACAGCGATGCCCTGCTTCAGCAGTTGCTGGATGAGCGCGAGATCACAGCTGTTGTACACCGCTATGCAGCGGCACTTGACCAGAAGGACTGGCCGCTGCTGGCCAGTTGTTTTGTGCCGGATGCCACGGCGGACTACGAAACCATTGGCCGGCTGGAGGGTTATGCAGCCATAGAAGATCTATGCCGCAATGCATTGTCAAACATGGCCAGAACCCAGCACCTGATCGGCAATGTTGAAGTCTCGGTCAACGGCGATACCGCCACCAGTTCATGCTATCTGCACGCCCAGCACATTCGCCCGGAATTTCCCGGAGGGGACAGCAATATCATCGCCGGACGCTACCAGGATACGCTGGTACGGACGGACCAGGGGTGGCGCATCAAGCAGCGTTCCCTGCAGGTCTGGTGGTCTTTCGGAAACCCGGAAATTCACCAGTAATGCAGCCCCGAAGCCTTACCAAATACAGCCGTAGAGGCCCGATTTAAAAGGCAAAATGGCGACAAAACCAAATTTGACTTAAATTCAAGTTTTCGGTTATGCTCGCCGCTCTTGAAAACCCGCAAGACATTCAAAGGACCCGATTTTATGTATATTGCAACCATCCAAGTCGCTGACCAGGAGATGGTCGCATTTGTGGTTGGTGACCAGGCCATATCGCTCCACAAAGCGGCCGCTCACCTCAAGCACACCTCGCTGACCAATGCCCCGGAAACGGTTCTTGCCGTCATAGAAGCCGGACCAGAAACCTGGTCAGAGCTGGAAGATTTCTATGACGAGTTTCGCGATGGCGAACTGCCCGGCGACGGCCAGGGCAATTGGTGGTGGCACAAGGATGCCGTTACCTTTCTGCCGCCAGTGCGCCCGCGCAAAAACCCCTGGGTTGTCGGTGCGAACTACTACCAGCACCTGGCCAATGGCTTTGCGCGTATACCCCGCCCTGCGATCGCGCCGCCGCATGTTGAATACTTCACCAAATCAGTGAACTCCATCATCGGCCACGACGAGGACATCACCTACGACAAGCGCGTCACGCGCACGGTGGACTTTGAACTGGAACTGGCCGCGGTCATCGGCAAGCATGGCAAGGATGTGCCCGTTGCTGACGCGTACGACTGGATCTTTGGTTACACCGTCGCCAACGACATTTCAGCACGTGAACTGCAGCTTGGGCACCAGCAATACCACCGGGGAAAAAGCCTGGACGGTTTCTGTCCGCTCGGCCCGGTCATCGCCACCCCGCGCGACTGCGGCGACCCAAACCAGCTGAGAATGCGGCAGTGGGTAAACGGCGAACTCAAGCAGGACTGGCCGGTAGGCGACATGATTTACAAAATCGACAAGCTGATCGCGGTCCTTTCCGAAGGCATGACCATCGAGCCGGGCGAAATCATTATCTGCGGTACGGTGCCGGGCGTTGGATTCGAACAGCTGCCCCAGGCCTGGCTGCAGCATGGTGATGTGCTGGAAGCAGAAATTTCCCGCATCGGCATGTTGCGCAACACCATCAAAATGGCGAACTTCGCGTGATGATCATGCGGTTTATCAGTAACAACAGGAGAATGGCTCAGTGAAGCTTGTGACTTATTCATGCGGCGCCGAACGGCGCATTGGTTTTCTTGCAGGGGAACAGGTCTGCGACCTGCAGTCTGCTGCGCAAGCTACCGGCGTAACGCTTCCTGAGCTGACTGACCTGGGTTCGCTGGTCAATGTCGAGCACCTGCCGGCGCTGCAGAAGATTGCCAAGGCGGTAGGCGATAAGGGCGACAGCAAGTGGTCAAAGCCCCTGGCCGACGTCAGCCTGCACGCACCCTACCGCCCACGCCAGAACATCACCATTGCCGGCGGCAATACACGGGACGATTTCGTCGCCCAGCGGACCAAAAACGGCCACCCGATGCTGCGTTACCATACCAAGGCACCGTCTGCCACGGCTGACCCCGGCCAGGCTCTCAGCTGGCCACGGCAGCTGACCTCGCAGGTGCAAGCCGAGCCCAGCCTGGTGGTGGTAATGGGCGCCGACACCTCATACGTTGAGAAGTCCGACGTGCTGAAGAATGTTTTCGGCTACGCGGTGGCGACCAATGTCGTCAGCGTCGACCTGAAACGCAAGCACGGCCAGTGGGACAAGGCCCTGTCACTGGATACCTTCTTCCCCTGGGGGCCGGTAATCGCCACGGCGGACGAAGTGGAACTGGAAACCCTGGCTTGCCGCCTGTGGCTGAATGACCGCATGGCCCTGTCTGGCGGAGCCGAGTCCGGTTTGCTTGGCACGGCGGAAATCCTATCTGAAATCTGCTTCGGCATGACCCTGAAACCCGGTGACCTGGTGCTGACCTCCACCGCGGAAGGCGTAGGTTTTGGCGAGCTACCCGAGCGCTGGTTGCAGGATGGTGATGTGGTGCGCAGCGGCATCGCCGGTATCGGTGAGATAGAGAACCCGGTCGCCACCTACTGATCCTGGAAAAAAATTGGCCGGCGGTGGCACCCCGCCGGCCAAAATCACGATTCCTTTGAAGGGACTTGAAGGAACCGAGTAATCCGCCTATTCCCTTGTTATTGTTCGTGCTGTTGAGATTTCCACGGCGGTTGCGGAGGTGACGCTGCCCAGCACCTGTACGCTATAGGTACCGGCCGCCGGCGACGCCACATCCAGGCCAAGTGCGGAACTTCCTGGCAGCAAGGACTGGCCAACGGCCATGGCATTACCCAGGCCATCAAGCAGATTCACGCGCAGCA
>JBFIHZ010000055.1:0-16467 GCA_041601535.1 Lysobacterales bacterium
GAAATTCGGGATTCCCTGGGGGTGCGCGATCCGTCCTATCTTGCAGCGCTGGAAAGTGCAGTGGAACTGGACCCCACTTTTGTGCGTGCCTGGGCCGAGTTGGCTGGGCTGCTCAGCTTTGATCATTTCGGGCAGCACAACGCCGAGTCCATTCAGCGTGTTGAGAAAATATTGACAAAAATCCGGACCATAGCGCCGCAGTCAGCCGACTACCTGATCGCCCAGGCTTATTACACTTACTACGTTTTGCAGAATTACAAACAGGCTTACGAGCTGATCAATCAGGCCCAGTTGCTCCGGCCAAATGATGAGCGCGTGATTGAATTGAAGTCATGGATCGAAAGACGTCTGGGTGATTATGATGCCAGGATTGAGTCGTTGCGGCTGGTGGGCTCACTGGACCCGAGAAACCCCTACTGGACGTTAATTCTGGTGCAAAACCTCATAGTCAATCACCAGTACGAGGAGGCAGCCCGGGAAACTGATCAAGCCACGATCAAGAACCTCGATCTGGCGGTACTGAATAGCCTGTTGGAACTGAGGCACACGCACGAGCCGGCCCAATGGCGTGAGTCTCTGTCAGCGCTCGAAGCTGAATATGGTCAGACAGTGAGTCCGCAGGATTCGTGGAAAGCGCAAATTGCGAGCAGGGACTTTGCTGGGGCCGAACAAGCCCTGCAAGCCATTAAGGCCGAAAACCAGAACGATCCCGACTGGACAGAAAACGATCTTTACATGTGGCTTGAAATAATTACTTATTGGTTTTTGCAGGACAGTGATCGACTGGCGCTCCAGCTGAACCGGATACAACCGGTTCTGGATGAAAGCCGGGACCCCAATGGTAATTTTTCAGATATCGACCGCTACCTCACCATGGCGTTTGTCAGCGCGGTTGAGGGCAACCCTGAAGAAACCAAACGAATGGTCAGGACCTGGCGGCGCGAGGCTACTTCAGATCTGGCTGAGTTTTCCAATTTCCAGCATCACGCCTGCCGGGCACTGGGAATGGCCGCCGCCACAGCCGCAGCGGTTGAGTGCATTCGTTCGGGTCTGGTAGTACCCAGTCAGATCATGCCTTTCTTCGAACCCTACCTGCCTTTCTATGATGCCATTCGGGGTGATTCGCAATTTGTTGAATTACTGGCAGAACTCAAATAAAAAGGTAATAGAGCACGTCAGTTTCGCTTGGCACGAATATCGCAGTTTAGAAATCTGCCAGCCACGTATCGACTTGACGGACAACCCCCGCAACCGCTCTCACTGACCACTTTCTTCTGCCCACGAGTTAGTCCGAGACCGCTGATTCCCCTCAAAGAAGCCCCTATCTTATTGATAATTGGTCCTAAATATGATTCTGAGGAAAATCTGATTTTTTCCTCATGCAGGCCCAGGTGATGTCAAAGAAACTGTTTGCAACCGGCTTGGCAATTCCGCCGCTAACCGGAGGAACCAGGAGATTGCAGACATGAGACGATTCAACAGGTTTATGGGATTCGCAAGCGCTTTATTGATCGGCACGCTGTTAACTCAAGGGACAGCGACGGCAGCTACCGACCAGGGCCGTTCACTCAAGGACAGGCAGTCCAGGATAGTCGGCGTTTGGGATGTCGAGGTAGTGGTTTCCAACTGTGAAACCAATGCCACGCTGTTCACATTTCTGGCCATGCACAGTTATACCGCCGGCGGCACCGGTCAGGTCGTTCCAGCGACGAATCCGGCCAGCACGTCGGCGTATATGATGACATGGCGCCACATCGCTGGTAACACCTATCAAATGGCGTTCAAGATGTATCGTTATGATCCCAATGGGGTTGCCGTGGGCTGGACAGTCGTGAGCAACGAAGTATCTATCAACAATAACGCCACAGAATACGTCGGTGGTGGTGTAGCGGAGGCGTTTGACCTCGACGGCAACTTCCAGTTTGCCAGTTGCCCTGCCTTTACCGGGGCCCGCTTTAAAGGCTAATGGTCAACCGCAGGAGAGTCCGCCTATTCGTGGCGGACTCTCGCCTGGTAAAAATATAATTGAACTTGACGAATTAATTGCCGGTAACAACAGCCGTGAAATCCACTTCGGCGGACGGGTAACGCCGCGTCGGTCGCCGACAATGATAATCATGCCACACTGAGATGGACCAGAGCGGCAGGACGTTAATCTAGGGGCCGCAGTTCTTCGCATACGCAGATGTCATGATATCCGCAGTTTTAACCTGACGGATCGTGATCGGACCACGCAGCCGGCCGGCAATAGCGGAGCATCATCTTCCGGTCTTACCCCGCTTCCTTTGTTCTTACTTGCACATCACTGGTCACCGGATCTGACAGCCTTTATGTCTTTTGGCGCCGCCAATCGACTGACCAGTACGCTGTAATGTCATTGCAGGGGACGCCGTTCCAAAGCTTGCGTGAATGGGCATTTTTGATGTTATTATACTGTATACATTATATTTACTGATAATATCTTAAACGCAAAACAGATTTTCCGCATTGGGTTCAGTTGCTACAAGTGGAATGAGATTGCGCTTTGGATCATACAGCCCAACCGCTCAGGAGTTGAATAGAGGCATGAAAACAACAGCCCCCTGGTTGGTTTTTATCTTATTGTTTCTTTCCAACTCGGCGGCGGCGGATGATCGTCTGAAAATTGCGGTGTTTTCCGGGCCTCGCGCGACCGTGCAGAGCAGTCCGCCACTGGTGACCAGCAACACGGCCCGCCGCCATTATGGACTGGAACAAACTGGTAGCTCCGTGCCAGCAATTTCGGGTTACGACCCTCTTGTGCCGCAGAGGCTGGCGGCACCGGTCGAAGTCTTAATCGAAATGTACAGCGCTCATCCACTGGAAATGGACGCGGCTGAGTTGTATGCACCACCGGATGGGTATGTCGATGCGGAGGGGGCGTTTTACCTTGAACGGCAAAATCCCGAAGACAAACCCGTTCTCAAAGTCACCCTGAGCCCGGATGACGGTTTGTATGCGCTACCCTATATGGCTCGCCAGGCGGACGGTACGGCCTGGGAGGGAGACTGCGTGTTTCCCGGAGCACCCTCCGCTCAATGCCGGCAACCCTTTTATCCCGATGCTTCCCGATTGTTTGAGGAGATCGATCGCGGTCTGTCCGGTAGAAGCCCGGATGGTAAAGCCAACATCCTCGCCTCAAGGGCAGAGTTTGATTTTTTTCGAGCACTGCCTTCCGCTGGTTACACCAAAGGCCTGCCCGAAACACTCAGAACCGACGCCGGGGCTGGAGACATCCCTGCCGAAATTCTCGGCGACGACTACTTCGTTTACAAACCCTTCCATCTGGGCAATAACGCCCGCTATCACGACCTGGCGAAAGCAAGCAATGCGGTCCAGCAAGCACTGGACTCAGACCGCTATGCAGGGGGTATTTGGTTGGAGGCCAGCCCTTCCATTGAAGAGACGCTGTACTGGTTAAATCTCATTACGAACACGACACTGCCCCTGGTGGGTGTTGCAGCGCAACGTCCGCATGGCGAATTGTCTGCTGACGGACCGCGCAACATCGTTGATGCCGTTGATTACATTCTTTCCCGCCAATGGGCGGATGCTGAGGGCAAAGACCGGCTTGGCGTGGTGCTGGTTGAAGCAGAGTCAATCTTCGCCAGCCGGCAGGTTCAAAAAACAGATGCCCGGCCGGGTGGGTATACCGCCACCGGCGATTACGGCGGGGTCATAGGCAGCATCGGTGCACCCGGCGAACCCGTGGTGTACTTCGTGCCAACCCGGCAACACACGTGGAATTCCGCAATCAGGCTGTCAGAGTTACCGCAGGCCGTTGACGGCGTCCGTCAAAGGGATGGAAAACTCAACTGGGTGCGTATAGACACACGTGCAGCCAATGGCGACCTGGTGGCGGATGCTTTGCCACGAATCTCCATTGTAAAGATGGCACATTACGACCAAAACGATTCAACCGAAAATCCCGAGGCGGCGGTGCAAGTTATGGCCACGATCAAAGCCAATTTGCAGGAAAACCCACTGTCAGGATTTGTTGCCGAAGGCGAATCTCCATACGGAAACATGACAAGAGAGCAAACCCGTGCACTGGAGATCGCCGCATTCACCGGCATGCCCACTGTATCAGTGGGCAGGGGAAACGCAGGTGGGGTTACCGCCACGCGGCCGTACAACCTGTTTATTGAAGGAAACAACCTTACTGCCACCAAGGCACGCCTGCTGTTAATGGCCAGCATGCTGAAGTACGGCAGTTTGCCAATTGCCAGTGATCCTCGAAATCCAACAGCGGAAGAAAAGCGGGCCGTCCGAGCCATGGTATCCCGCTATCAATCCGTGTTTGACCTGCATTAAACCGGGATATCGTGTTCATTCAGCCGCTCAGAGAAAAAACCCCGCCATTGCGGTGCGCCGCATTTTTGCTGCCTTGCTTGATGTCGGCGCATCTGACGGCTGCCGGCACACCCCCCGATCAACCCGCTACCAGTAAAACAGTAGTGGTGTTGTCGGAAAGCATCATCCCGGTTCCGCACCTGGATCATATCGAAGCGGCAATTACCATTGATGGCCTACTGAATGAAACCGCCTGGAGAGGCCAACCTCTGATTGAAAAGCTGCGGGTAACGGAACCGGACACCCTGGCGCAACCTGTGCATGGCACCGAATTCAGAATGTTCGCCACTGAGGAAGGCGTATACGCATCCTTTAAACTGGAGCAACCGCCTGACACCATTGTGCAGCGCTTTACCCGCAGGGATGAATACGATGTTGCCCGGGACAATGTGGCATTCACACTGGACACGTCCGGTGAGGGGCGCTACGCCTACTGGCTTAACCTTTCATTGGGCGATGTGCAGATGGATGGCACCATCAAGCCAGAGCGCCAGACCAACTCTGAATGGGATGGCGCCTGGTATGGCGCGACTCAACTGACCGAACACGGCTGGAGTGCAGAATTCTACGTGCCCTGGTCGCAAATGGCCATGCCCAAAGTGGATGGTGTGCGACGAATCGGTTTGTATATTGAGCGCCAGGTGGCGTATTTGGGCGAGCGCTGGGGCTGGCCCGGCCTGCCCGAATCGCAGCCCAGGTTTCTGAGCGCGTTTCAGGTTACACAGTTTCAGGCGGTTGATCCGCGTCAACAGTGGTCGCTGTTTCCGTATGCCTCCGCGACATACGACCGCATCGATGAAGATATGAAGTACCGCACCGGCATGGACATGTTTTGGCGGCCTTCAAGCAATTTTCAGCTTACCTCAACGCTTTTTCCCGACTTTGGATCAGTGGAAACAGATGATGTGGTGGTCAACCTCACCGCCGATGAAACCTTCTTTCCCGAGAAGCGCCTGTTTTTCCAGGAAGGTCAGGATATTTTCAATACAACGCCACGCTCTGAAGCGGAGTTTGGCCAGCAACTGATTCTGGTAAATACACGGCGGATCGGAGCCCGACCCAAACCACCAGAGCTGCCTGAAGGAGTTCGCCTGCCGGTGCGTGAGGCAGTGCGCCCCACCGACCTTTTAGGCGCGGCCAAAGCCACAGGTCAGGTCGGTCAATTCCGCTACGGAGTGATGGCTGCTTTCGAGGACAACAGCACCTTTAGGGTGGACGACCAGGTCTACACCCAGTCAGGTCGGGATTTCACCGCATTGAGGTTGTTGTATGAGGACAGCAAGGGGGCTGCGTACCGCGGGCTGGGATTAATATCTACCATGGTGGCTCATCCGGATGGGAACGCCATGGTCCACGGGTTGGATTTTCACCGCTTGAGTCTGAATGGAGCATGGAGTGTGGAAGGCCAGCTGCTTTATTCAGACCGGGATGCCAGCGACAAAGGTTTTGGTGGGTTCGTTGATGTGGATTACAACTCCAGCAAAGGGATCACACACACCCTGCAACTGACAGCCTTTGACCGCTATCTTAACATTAACGATATGGGGTTCCAGCTGCGTAACGACACGCGCGATGTGCGCTATGCATTTGAATGGGTAACATCCAATTTGACCCGGGTCCGCGATCTCAATTGGGGTACGTTTGTGCGTTATGCCGAAAACTGGGATGGGTACCGAACCAACATTGGCACGGGCACCAATATTGGTGTGACCCTGAATAACCTGGATTTTCTGGATATGGACGTGTCGTATTTTCCATATCGGTTTGACGACCGCAATAGCTTTGGCCATGGCACCTTCCTGATTGAAAAGAAAACCAATTTCCGGCTGTCCTACGAGACCGATACCGCCAGAAAATACAGTTTTTATGGCAAGGCTGCATTACTGGGGGAAGATCTCGGTGGCCACACAATGGAATGGGTAGCCGGCCTTACCTGGAGGCCCGCTGATAACGCCACACTTGGGCTCAAAATCGGCCATCTTAAGCGACGCGGATGGCTGCTATACCAGGAAGCTCAAAACTTCACCACATTCAACGCTTCGCAATGGAGGCCGGAATTGAGTTTTGACTTTTTTCCTTCTGCCCGACAACAGTTCAGCCTGGTGTTCCAATGGGTTGGAATTCGTGCCCTGGAAGATCGTTTCTATACCTTGAATGAAGGGACAACAGAGTTGCTTGAGGTTACCAAACCACCCGGTGCATCGGATGATTTCAGCATTTCCCAATTGAACTTCCAGGTACGTTACCGCTGGCAAATAGCCCCCCTTTCCGATCTGTTCGTGGTGTATACCAAAAGCGATTCTGAACGTACTGGCCTGCGAGCCTTTGATGACCTGTTTGAAGAATCATGGCGCCAGCCCCTGGGCGACCAATTGGTGGTAAAGCTGCGCTACCGGTTCGGCTCTTAGACGATCCATGTGGCTTTCGCAATGCACGTATCAAGCCGCCTGTGCTGTCGCAGAACCGCATCAGACCGGCATCGTCGCAGCACTCGGATTCAAATCGCCTTGAATGCTGGAAGACTGCTGTGTTTCCCAGAGGCGCAGCTCAAACAAGCGATAGAGACAGGCAAAATGAAGTGGACACCGGTGTGATTGGTTGGCCCAGTCTCACAGAGTTTAGCTGCCTCCATGTCAGGGCGCTTGAAAGGATTATATTGACTTTTTATGGCAATTCACCCCGCTAAACTCAGCCTGGTATTCGTGATCCCTGTACTGGCAAGTGGTGCAGCCTCTGCCCACGGCATCCACGGTCCAGACCGCGCCTTTATTGAAGCTAACTCTGGCTTTGCACCAGCTGCATTTATGTACTTGGGTGCGAAGCATATGATCACTGGTTATGATCATCTTCTGTATTTGGCCGGCGTGGTTTTCCTTCTAAGGAACTTTCGTGATGTTATAAAACTGGTCTCCCTGTTCGCATTGGGCCACAGCATTACACTCTTGTTCGGCGTACTTGCCAATGTACAGGTCAATGCCTATCTGGTGGATGCCTTGATCGGTTTTTCAGTTGTTTATAAAGCCTATGAAAATTTGAGTTATCTGACCAGAAACAAAGTGCGGCCGACCGGGGTTTCGGCATCAATACCATTCGCGGTTTTTTCGTTTGGCCTGGTGCATGGGTTTGGACTGGCCACCAAACTTCAAGAATTCAATATTCCAAAAGAAGGCCTGGTTACCAATATTCTATCTTTCAATATCGGCGTGGAAGTCGGCCAGGTGTTGGCCTTGGCGGGCATCGTTGCCGTCTGTAAATTTTATCACCGCTTGTCCAATTTCAATACATTCTTCGTGTTCGCAAACTGGCTGATTCTGTTTGCAGGCTTCTTGTTAATGGGTTACCAACTCACTGGATACTTCTATGCTTAAGCAATACTCCGTGGGCCAAATGTCCACCACCCTTCTGATCGGTACAGCAATTGCTTTTCTGCTCGCTCTGTTAATTGTGCTGGTTTTCATTCTACCCGCTGAATACGGTAAAGACCCGACGGGTCTGGGCGAAAAATTTGGTTTGAATGAAATGTCGATGGAACCTAGGACAGTGGAAGGTTCGAGCAACATAGCCAACCCGCCCGAACTTCAATCTGCGGCCGAAGCAGACAATACGGAAGCAGCGCACACCAGCCATCAACCACCATTTCAGTTTATGCAAACAGAGTTGGCAATTGCCGGCGATGGCTCGGTTGAATATAAATTTGATATGCAAGCCGGTAATACAATCCATTACACATGGTCAGTTAGTGATGGCGGACTTGCATACGCAGATCTACACGGCCACACGCCAGGGCCTGGTGGGGCACCAGAGGACGAAATACTCGTTCAATACCTTGATACGCAGGAAGCCAACACAGTTAGCGGCACGTTCACGGCGCCGTTTGATGGAGAGCACGGCTGGTATTTTCTGAACCTGGAGGCAGGGGAAGTCACCATTACAGTTCAGGCAAGTGGCCATTGGGATCACCACGAGATGTTAGCCATCGAACCGTTATTCTAGGGACTGTTCCATTACTTGGGGTCAACAATTCCAAAGATTCGGACCAGTGTCATGGCGAAGCCTTTACCACATTGACATTCATTCATATCGGCAGGAATTTCAATTGGCGCCAGCTTGTTCCGGAATGAAAGCGATCAACCGAATTGGAGCAGCGCTGCCACCTTTGATTTTCATCGGCAGACCGATCAGGTAAGCGCCCGTTGGAGGTAAAATGTCCAAGTTTGCCACATTTTCGACGCCCGGAATATCGTGCGCAAATAAAATCCGGTGTGCCATACGATCCGATTGGAGTGAATTGTCAAAGCTGATTGAATCAATTCCCACTGCCTTGATACGGCGCTGCTTGGCAAGAAATGCAGCGGCATCTTTGTGGATGCCGGGATTTTTCATTGCGGCAACTCCTTCATTGCCCTTTAAGTCAGTACCCAGATATCGGGTTGCATCAGGCCAAACATTGGCCAGGCCAGTGTTGAACATTACGATGGCATCATCAGGTATCCGCCCGTGCCTGTCTTCCCAGTCGGCCAGGTCCTTTACCGTGGCTAGATAATTCATGTTGGCGGCCACTGCGGCCTTGATATCGACCACAATCACATCCCCCATCAACTGTTGAAAGGGCAGTTGTTCGATGGATTTACCTTCTTTGTGGAAGTGTATCGGCGCATCCAGGTGCGTTCCGACATGCTCACTGGCTGCATAATTATAGGTAGCCATATAGTACCCACCACGCGTCTCCCCTACAAAAGCCTCTTCGTGTTGGTATGTTTTCCCGCGTGGAAAAGAGGGAATTCCGTTAGCAAAATCGTGAGTCAAATCCACCCACTCACCCGGGCCAAACTCAAAAGCCTGCAAGGGAGCCATAAAAGTCAAAGCCAAAAACCCTGATGTAAGCAGTCGTATGGTTACCGATTTCATTTAATACTCGCTCTTTAATACGGGAAAGGCAGATGCGTTGTACCGCAAGATATAATCTTGTATACAATATCCCAAGAAACACTTTATCGCTACAAAGTTCAAACATTTCACCGAAACCACAATGGGGCAGTATGTTTACAGTCGGTTTTGTTGGTTATCTTCGAAATTGTTGGCGGGGCATCTGGCTCGTTTACTTGAAGTTTATTGCCGAGGGAATATCCCAGCGCGATCCAAACTTTGTCACACCAGCCCACCAGATTAATGATGGCGGTTTCAAACAATTGGAAAAGGAAACGGGTGCCCGGCTGGTCAGTTATATGAGCTCTGCGGGAGAAGGCGCGCTGGCACTGATCACCATCCTTGCCGCGAGTGCGGCAAGTTACGCCGCCACGCCCGGAATGTGGCACACGATGAATGAGACATTTGGGTCAGCTGGAGCCCATTCCTTTAACCAGGGGGCAAATATCATCCATGAAGGCTGGGGAGTTCCAGTCATCATTGGTCAGATTCACAGTTTTTCCATAGACATGTTACTTCTGACCGCTGAGATTCCCGTCGAACAAACAGGAGAGCACAAATCAATATAAACAGAATTTTTGACAAACATACCGGACTCATCGATTTGGCTGGCAGGGTCTTGATATCTGCCATTTTTATGGTTTCCGGTTTCAACCAGACCTTTGATTTCGCAGGTACCCAGGAGTTTATGGCAAGTAACGGCGTTCCTGGCAGTCTTCTGTACGTCGTCGTCGCACTGGAACTCGTTGGCGGAATTGCGCTCATTGTGGGTTGGAAATCGCGTACTTTCGCCTTGCTTCTCGCGACTTACTGCTTGCTCGCAGCGTTCTTGTTCCACACCAATTTCGCGGATGAGCAACAATTCTATAGTTTCATGAAAAACCTTGGGATGGCGGGCGGATTATTGTTACTGACTGCAAAAGGTGCTGGTGTCATCAGCCTGGACGAGAGGAACAAACATAGTGACCTGGTTTAAGGTTAACGGGAAACCCGTAGAATCGGATGCAGGCGCAACACCACTGCTCTGGGTGCTGCGCGAACATTTGAAAATGACAGGCACCAAGTACGGTTGCGGGAAAGGGCTTTGTGGTGCCTGTACCGTCCACATCAATGGCGCTGCAACTCGCTCCTGTTTGATACCGGTGTCGGCGCTGGAAGGCAAGGATGTCACGACCATTGAAGGTTTGTCAGCTGACTCAAGCCACCCACTGCAAATCGCGTGGATAGAAGAACAGGTGCCGCAGTGCGGTTATTGCCAATCCGGGCAGATTATGCAGGCAGCAGCGCTGCTGGCGCGCAATAATAACCCATCAAGAGATGAAATCGTTCAGCACATGAATGGCAACATCTGCCGTTGCGGTACTTACTTGCGCATCCTATCCGCCATCGAGCGGGTTGCAAAGGCGTAATAAGCATGACCATAAAAAAGACTGCAATGAGCCGCCGGACGTTTGTAAAAACAACAGCGGGGTTGAGTTTTTCAATCAGTCTCGGCGGTGTTTTGGCCGCTGGCGAACCGAAGCCAAAAAGGGCAGCGGGCCAGTCAGCAGACGCCGTCACTTTTACAGCCAATATCTGGGTTAGCATAGGCAGCGATGGATCCGTGGGGATAGTATGCCCCGCCAATGAGATGGGTCAGGGATCGATGACCAGTCTCCCATTGATAATTTGCGAGGAACTGGATGCCGACTGGTCCCGGGTCAACGTGGTGCCTGTTACCCGGCATGACGAGGCATATGGCAACCCGGATTTTGGTGGTCAGTTATTTACCGCAGCTCAGGCCAGTGTTGAAAGTTACTACAAATACATGCGGCAGGCGGGTGCACAGGCCCGGCAGATTTTACTATTAGCCGCGGCGGAAAATTTGGGCGTGCCTCTAACCGAACTCCACACTGAGCCGGGTCTGGTTGTGCACAGCGCTTCAGGGCAACGCATGAACTATGGCGAGCTGGCGGCTATTGCCACGATCCCAGATCCGTTGCCCGAAATAAACGATGCCGACTACAAATCACCGGGCGAATATCGACTGATAGGCAAGATGAACAACAGGCTCGATATTCCCGAAAAGGTCAATGGCAGCGCTGTTTTCGGTATCGACGTGCAACTGCCCGATATGCACTACGGGATGGTTATCCGCGCGCCGCACGAAGGGAGTCACCCGAAATCTGCAAGCCCGCAGGCGGCGGAACTTGACGGGATTATTGCAATTGAATTGTTGCACTATGGCGTTGGCATCGTGGGCAAGACATTTGATGCCGTCGTGGCAGCCCGAGAGAAAATCAGCATATCCTGGAGCGACCCAGGTGTGGCCGCATCACGATCTCATACCAAAACGCTGGATGAGTATCAGGGACTTGCCAATGATCATTCAATCAAGGGTTCTACCTGGCATGAACGAGGCAACGTTGCGTCCGCAATGTCGCAGTCCACACGGATCATTGAGGCCGAGTACCAGACGGACTATGCGTATCACGCGCAATTGGAGCCCATCAACGCCACAGCGCACGTCAACCAGGCAGGTGATGCAGCAGAAATCTGGGTAAGTACCCAAACGCAGACCTTGACCGTCTACGCAGCCGCAAAGGCGTTGGGTACCAGCAATGACAGAATCATTGTTCACCCAACCTACATCGGAGGCGGGTTTGGACGGCGTACCCATATGCAGTATGTTGAAGATGCGGTCCTTCTTTCAAAAGCTACAGGAAAAATTGTTAAAGTTATATGGACTCGAGAAGATGATGTAAAAAACGGACTTTTCCGACCTGCATCAGCACATCAGATTCGCGCTGGCCTGGATGAGACGGGGCGTGTGCATGCCTGGCATCACCGCATTGCGACACCGTCGGTACTGGAATACTTCAAACCGGAACGATGGGCCAGTGCAAATGGGCAAGATGTTATTTCCGTGAAGTCATTGGACAACCTCAACTACGACCTTCCCAACATGCACGCGGAGCACCTCATCGCCGAACGCCACGCCCGAATAGTGCCCTTCAGGGGGATTGGTGCCGGTTATACAAAGTTCGCAGTTGAATCATTCATCGACGAAATTGCATTGGCGAGAAGTATGGATCCCATGGAGTTTCGTATGGAGTTGTCGCACCATTCAGTACGCATGCAGGAAGTTCTAAAAGAATTGGCCGCGTTCTGCGAATGGTATCGGCCCAGAAATGCTACGGCTTTGGGCCTGGGCACTATTGGGTACGGTGAGACTGTGGCTGCCGGGGCGGCTGAAGTATCAGTTGATACATCCAGCGGCGAAATCAGTGTAAAGAAATTCTGGATGGTGTTGGACGCTGGCCTGATTATTGACCCGATCAATACTGAAGCACAAATGCAAGGAGCCGTTATATTCGGCGTAAGCCACGCATTAAAGGAACGAATAACAATGAAAAACGGTATCGTTGACCAATCAAATTTTGATGATTACGCTGTTCTGCGCATGTCGGAAACTCCTGAGGTGCATGTCAAGATACTGTCCACCGATAATCCGCCCTCAGGTGTCGGCGAAACAGGCGTGCCGCTGACCGGGCCTGCGATTGCCAATGCTGTCGCCGCGCTCACAGGAGCCCGTATTCGACACTTGCCGCTTACTCCGCAACGTGTATTGACTGCATTGCGCGCTGCCGGGTAGTTCATTGAGTATGATTGGAGTTCTTTTCGAAACGGAAAACCGTCTGGTTGCACATAACCAAGCAAAATCGTAACGAACCATGGGGAAATCCAGCAGGATGGGCCCACCGCAGCGATTCTGGAAAGCCACGAACACCCAGAATGATGCCAGTCCCCATTACTTCCGGAATCCCTGATCCAGCGGCCCCGACCGGTGAGCGCCAACCCAACCGCCAACAGCAACACCTCCATAAGTTCTGTTTATACCTGGGTGGGTTCAAGTTCAGAATCTTGCGAGGAAAAGTTCGAAGCAACCCGCGGCGAGGTGGAAACGCCGCCAACACATGATGCCTTGCAGCCATTACGTTTCCGGCAAGGTGATGAACTGCGCTATTCACTGCGGTCAATGGAACAGTACCCGCCCTGCATCCGCACCGTTTACTTGGTTAGCAACGGCGAACATCCGCCTTGCTTGACGTCCGTTCTCCGCGATTTGGAATTCTATTGCACGTACGGCAGTTAACCTTTCCGCGCCCCGGATGACTTCGTCCTGCGCATGGCCTATGCTGCACTGGCACTTGAAAAATGTAGTGAGGACGGGCTATTGCGCTCTGGCCAAAGTAAGTACTCCCTGGTAAGACTAAGACCGGGGTTGCTGCGTAACCTGCGGGACTTCAGGACCGCGCCGCGCAATCGCCCGCAATTTGTCTGCATCAATGATGAATTGCCCTCGGTCTGGTCAAAACAGTTGGCCCACTGGATGATGCAGAAGTTCCTGCGCACCAGTTTTCCCCAACCAACCGGGTTTGAGATTCGATGAGATGAATTCCGTATCTGCAATACAAATGAAAAGCCAATCAAGGCAGGAGTTCTGGGACCAGCGGTTCAGGCAAAGCCCCAAAGCAGCGGGCGTGGGCTACGCCAATGTGGAGCTGGTTTACAACCACTGGCCGTACCGGGTACGGTCACATCAATTTAACCGGCCCGTAGCCGGTTTGAATATTGATGCTGCAGAAGTGCGGGTACTCGACATCGGGTCCGGCACGGTTTTTATATCAATAAATGGCTGGCACTCGGAGCAGGGGAAGTGGCAGGGCCGGACTTCAGTCCTGCCACGGTTGAATTGCTGCGGCGCAGCTATCCAAGCGCCTCCTTCCATCTTGCCGATATCACCGGGCAACTTTCGTCTGAATTGAAAAATCCTTTTAATGTGATTTCCATCTTCGATGTGCTATTTCATTTCGTTTATGATGAGGCCTTTCTGGCCACACTCAAGAACATCGCCCGCTTGCTGAAACCAGATGGATGCCTGGTGATTTCGGAAAACTTTGCACACCATGAGAAACAACTTGGCGGCAATTATCACTACAGCCGATCCCTTAATAACATTGAATCAATGCTGCAGCAGGCAAACTTCAGGCTGGAATACCGCCGCCCCATGTTGGCGCTGATGAATGCACTGGATGACTCCCTGGGCAAATTCGCATTGGCCTGGTGGCGGTTGGTGCGCTTTTTTCTGCGCCAGGGAGAAAGGGTTGCCTGGTTGACAGGCGCTTGCCGGTATCCGCTGGAGCAAATCCTGACCTCACTCAAGCACAAAAGCCCCAGCACCGAAATTGCCATCTGCCGGCTTGCTGGAAAGGACAGCAAACCTTGATCGTCGCCAGTCACCGGCGCAGCGGCACCCATCTCCTGATGGAGTCACTGCGACGCAGTTTCAGCAATAATTTTCACTTGCTGAAGACTCATGGCTTGGCGGGTGAGGTACTCAGCCAGCAGGCGCGGTTGGAAGCCGGTTTCAGCAAATCGATTGAACTGCTGGATAGCTACGACAACCAGCCCGTTTTGTATATCGTCCGTGACCCCAGGGATGCCCTGACTTCGAATTTCCACTGGTGGCGAACTTCCGGTGAGAGCAATTGTGGAGGAATTTCTGCCAGTTTCCGGCACATCACTCCATCGCAATGGATTAATGGCGACGTTGGCCTGGAGCGGGTTCCCAGTGAAAACCCGGGTTGTGGTGTGTCACAAGCACATATCGACCTGGGTATATTTTCCGACCCGGTGGGATTCTGGGTAAAGCACGTTTCCAGTTACCTGTCGGCCCAGGTACCCATGGTGCGGTTTGAGGACCTGGCCCAGCAACCGGCAAAAACTATCCGCAGAATAGCCACGCAGTTCGGCTGGAAGCAGCCATGGTGGCCCCGAAAACCGCTCAGGCTGGTAGGCCACGAACCCCGCAAAGGCGTCATCGGCGATCACCGGACACTGTTCGAAGCACACACCCTGGCAATCATTGAAGAGCGGGCAGGGTCACTGATGCAGCGTCTGGAATACCTCCCTTCTACCACCAACCAAGTCCCCGAAACCACGCTGGTGTAAAACCTGGTGCTGATCCTGGTCTATAACCGGATGTTCAGGCAGCGCCTCCAGCCTGAGTTGTTCAAGCTGTTGGACAAGGTGGAGCTGACCGAAGACCGCCGGCGGCTGAAGGAGGCAGATGTGGTGGTGTTTCACCTTCCCACGCTGCGCCGGCTTTTCATGCCGGCCAAGCCCGCCGGACAGGCCTGGGTTGCCTGGTACATGGAGTGCGAGCAGCACTACCGCCGCATGCGCGATACGCGATTCATGCAACAGTTCGATTTCAAACTGTGCTACCGCCAGGATGCTGACGTCATGGCGAGTTACATTCCCAGGCAATTCCGGGAATTGAAACCAGAACCGCTACCGACGGTTCAGCACCAGCACCTGATGTGTTCCATTATCAGCGGCCGCGTGGATCGCAGCGGGCGTGGTGCCTACCTCAAGGAACTGGCCAGACACATTGAAATACATCAATACGGCAGGCGCGGCAATCGAAGCATTCCCAATGACCGGGGGCGGACATCAAAAGTCGAACTGCTTTCCAGGTACCGCTTCAGTTTTGCCTTCGAAAACGCTATTGCGCCCGACTACGTCACCGAGAAATTTTATGATCCGCTGCTGGCCGGCTCGGTGCCTGTCTACCTGGGGGCACCGAACATAGCGGAATTCGCCCCGGCTGAGGGTTGCTACATCCATGCTGCGGATTTTTCAGGGCCGCCGGACCTGGCTGCTTACCTTACACAGTTGAACCAGGATGAAGCGGCTTATGCACACTTCCTGAATTGGAGAGACAGACCTTTCAGCGAATCGTTCAAGAAGCTCTGCCAAAAAGCCAGTCCGTCAGGACTGGAACAGCTGATCAAGCTGGTCTCTGCGCGCCAACAAGGCTTTCAGTGAAAACCGGTGTCTTCGTAACGCCTTATTTCACCTCGGGTGAAAGCAGCATTACTACGACGTAGTCAATGAGTTTTCCGTTTGGCACGCTTCGCATGCCAACCGGAAATACATTACACACTCCGTGTGAGAGCAGGTCACTTATTCAAACTGGACAAGAAAAACGCCCCACCCAAAGGGTGAGGCGTTTTATTTGATGCCTGGCAGGGCCGGCAACGCAGGCCGTACGCTCTCGCCAAAGGCGAGACAAGTAGGCCGGAGTGCCGATCAGCCCGTGACAGTCACGAGCAACGGCGACGC
>JBFIHZ010000056.1:0-16338 GCA_041601535.1 Lysobacterales bacterium
ATGCCGGGAGACAACGTGCAGATGCAGGTTGCCCTGATTGCGCCGATCGCCATGGAAGAAGGCCTGCGTTTCGCGATTCGCGAAGGCGGCCGCACGGTAGGTGCTGGCGTTGTTGCCAAAATCCACGAGTAATACCGTTGAATGACTTTGCCACCGGCGGTGACCGCCGCTGGCAAAGAATATGAGGCGCTGAAAGGCGCGAGCAGGTTGCAGGCGACAGGCCAGTAGCTCAATTGGCAGAGCAGCGGTCTCCAAAACCGCAGGTTGGGGGTTCGATTCCCTCCTGGCCTGCCAGCAACCCCAAGAACGGGAAATTTGGCCGGAACATGAGCACTAAAGCAGAAACAGGCAAGCCCCAAATTCTCAACACATTGTTGTTGAGTCTGGCAGTGATATTGCTGCTGGGCAGTGTCGCCGCATATTACTATTTCCAGGATCTGGTGAATACGCCGATCCGTGTGGTGGGCTTGATTGTCGTCTCAGTTATCGCCTCGTTTATCGCGGCGCAGTCAGACAACGGAGCAGCGTTTTTCCGCTTCCTGAAGGAATCTGACATTGAACGCCGCAAAGTGGTCTGGCCGACGCACCAGGAAACGCTGCAGACGTCATTGATGGTGGTGATTGTGACCATCATCATTTCGTTGATGCTGGCCGGTATCGACTGGATTCTGGGTGCGGTTATTCGTTCATTGATAGGCGGAGCATGATCCATGTCTAAACGCTGGTACGTTGTGCACGCCTATTCGGGTTTTGAAAAACAGGTCAAGCGGTCTCTGGAAGACCGCATTATCCGTGAAGGGATGGAGGATCTGTTTGGCGATGTGCTGGTGCCAACCGAGGAAGTGGTGGAAATGAAGGGCGGACAAAAGCGCCGTTCTGACCGCAAGTTTTTCCCCGGTTACGTATTGGTCGAAATGGAAATGACCGATGAAAGCTGGCACCTGGTCAAAAACGTGCCAAAAGTTATGGGCTTTATTGGCGGGACGGCTGACCGGCCGGCGCCAATCAGCAAAAAGGAAGCAGACGCCATACTGAACCGGGTTCAGGAAGGCGTTGACAAACCGCGGCCGAAAGTGCTTTTCGAGCCGGGTGAAATGGTTCGTGTGGTCGACGGTCCCTTCAACGACTTCAATGGCGTTGTGGAGGCTGTCGATTACGACAAGAGCCGCCTGAAAGTGGCGGTTTTGATATTTGGGCGTTCAACACCGGTGGAGCTTGAGTTCCAACAGGTGGAGAAGTCCTGAAACCAGGGTAGCGGTGGTGCACGGATTTTGGCAGGCGGGTTTACCGCAGCCGGTTCGCAACACCTGAGCGGCCCGATACAGACGGGGAGCCGAGCCACATGTGGGCCGGCGCCTGAACCCGAGGAGAAAGAAAATGGCGAAGAAAGTTGCGGCTTACATCAAGCTGCAGGTGCCAGCCGGCGCAGCAAACCCGAGCCCACCCGTGGGTCCGGCACTGGGCCAGCATGGTGTCAATATCATGGAGTTCTGCAAGGCATTCAATGCCAAGACGCAGAGCATGGAAAATGGTATGCCGATCCCGGTCGTAATTACGGTCTATTCGGATCGCAGCTTTACCTTTATCACCAAGACTCCTCCCGCAGCGGTGCTGTTGAAGAAAGCAGCCGGCATTCCCAAGGGCAGTGGCGAACCGAATACCAAGAAGGTCGGTACCGTAACCCGCGCCCAGCTGGAAGAAATCGCCAAGGTCAAAGAGCCGGATATCACGGCTGCTGACATGGATGCCGCGGTGCGCACCATTGCCGGTTCCGCCCGCAGCATGGGCCTGAATGTAACGGGAGTCGAGTGATGGCCAGATTAAGCAAAAGGACCAAGGCGATTCGCGAAAACGTTGAACGCGGCAAAGCCTATACGGTCGATGAAGCGCTGGCCCTGTTGAAGCAGGTCAGCAAGGTCAAGTTCACAGAATCTGTGGATGTGGCCATTCGCCTGGGCGTCGACCCGCGCAAATCGGATCAGAACGTTCGTGGGTCAACCGTGTTGCCTAATGGCACCGGTAAGCAGGTACGTGTCGCGGTATTCGCCCAGAGCGAAAACGCGGAAAAAGCCAAGGCCGCCGGTGCGGACGTGGTGGGCATGGATGACCTGCATGACCAGATCAAGGAAGGCGACCTGAATTTTGACGTGGTGATCGCTACCCCGGACGCCATGCGTGTGGTGGGTAAGCTGGGCCAGGTACTCGGTCCGCGCGGCCTGATGCCAAACCCGAAAGTGGGTACGGTGACCACCGATGTTGAAACTGCGGTTAAAAACGCCAAGGCCGGGCAGGTTCGTTACCGCACCGACAAGGCGGGCATCATCCATTCCACCATCGGCAAAGCTGATTTTGAAGTGGATGCGCTGAAAGGCAATCTCGCAGCATTATTGCGTGACCTGGTCAAGCTCAAGCCGTCATCGGCCAAGGGTATGTACCTGCAGAAGATCGCAGTGTCCACCACCATGGGCCCTGGCATTCTGGTTGACCAGGCAACACTGGATTACTGATCGCTGTTTGATCAGGGAATTTCGGGTTTCGGGTGAAGTCTGCCCGGAAACCGGAACGGCGGGCCGGCCTTGTAAAGGCTGACCGTCTTAGACCGCAGGTGGGGGAAGGCTGCAAAGCCGAACCGCTTAAGGGTGTGCCGGGTAACCGGCCACAGCCTGCGCAGATGGTGGAGCCCCCGCCATTAAATCGCATTGCCGGTTGGAGCCGGAATACAGTGCGATTCAATGGCGGGGTCGCCACTGGAATTGAGTCCAAACAGCCACGCAAGTGGCTCAACGACTCCAGGAGGTAACCAATGGCGCTCAATATTGAGCAGAAAAAAGCAGTAGTAGCAGAAGTGGCCGATGCGGCCAAGACTGCGCTTGCCGCTGTCGCTGCAGAGTATCGCGGCTTAACCGTTGAGGAAATGACCGAACTGCGTGTGAAAGCACGTGCGGACGGCGTTTATCTCAAGGTGGCCAAAAATACGCTGGTGCGCAGAGCTGTCGAAGGTACCGAGTACGAATGCATGCAAGACGCACTGACAGGGCCTCTCCTGTTTGCGTTCAGCATGGAAGATCCCGGTGCCGCCGCCAGGCTGGTTAAGGATTACGCAAAAGACCACAACAAGTTGATTGCAAAACTGGTCGCCGTGGGTGGTCAGCTGTACGACGCTTCCGAACTGGAACGTCTGTCCAAGCTGCCGACTTACGATCAGGCCATTGCAATGCTGATGGGCACCATGAAAGCGCCTGTCGAGAAATTTGTGCGGACACTTGCCGAACCCCACGCCAAGCTGGTGCGGACGATTGCTGCCGTGCGTGACGCCAAGCAGGCTGCTTGAACTTTTAATCCCTCAGTGGGCTTAGACCCCTGTAACTAAATACGGAGACGACAATGGCCGTTTCAAAAGAAGATATCCTGGAAACCATTTCCAACATGAGCGTGATGGATGTAGTTGACCTCATCAGCGCAATGGAAGAGAAGTTCGGTGTTTCTGCCGCTGCTGCTGTTGCAGTTGCTGCAGGCCCGGCTGCCGGCGGTGACGCTGCAGCTGCGGAAGAAAAGACCGAGTTTGACGTAGTACTGGCATCATTCGGCGCCAACAAGGTTCCCGTGATCAAGATTGTTCGTGAGATCACTGGCCTGGGCCTGAAAGAAGCCAAAGACCTGGTCGAAGGCGCACCTTCAAATGTTAAGGAAGGCGTACCTCAGGCTGAAGCAGACGAAATCAAGAAGAAACTCGAAGAAGCTGGCGCTACTGTCGAGGTTAAGTAAATCTTCGTCCCTGGTCTGCAGGGCTGAAAACAGAGTGGGCTGGGGACGAAAGTCTCCGGCCTGCTTCTGCTTGCGCAGCAGCGCATGAATTCCAGCCGGGCTGAGATACAGCGCGGCGTCAGTAAAAAAAACCGGGATGGCGACTTCGGCCGTCCTGTACCAGCGGTTCAACGGGTCGTCGCTGGGGTAATTTAACCAGAATGAACATTGAACGTAAACTAGGCGGGTTCAGAACATGAGTTACTCATTCACGGAAAGAAAGCGCATTCGCAAAGATTTCGGTAAGCGCAAGTCAATACTTGATGTGCCTTACCTTCTCGAAACGCAGATTCGTTCCTACCAGGAATTCCTGCAAGAGGAAGTTAATGAAGACGACCGCCGTGAGCGGGGTCTGCATGGTGCGCTCAAGTCTGTATTTCCCATTGTTTCCTATTCGGGTAATGCAGCGCTCGAATACGTCAGCTACAAGCTGGGTGAACCGGCGTTTGACGTGAAAGAGTGCAAACTGCGCGGCATGTCTTATGGTGCCCCGTTGCGCGTGAAAGTCCGCCTGGTCATTTATGACAAGGACAGTTCGGCCAAGGTAAAGCCGGTCAAGTACGTCAAGGAGCAGGAAGTCTACATGGGCGACCTGCCGCTGATGACCGAAACGGGTACCTTCATCGTGAATGGCACCGAGCGGGTTATCGTATCGCAGCTGCACCGCTCCCCGGGTGTGTTTTTCGATCACGACAAAGGCAAAACCCACTCCAGCGGAAAATTGCTGTTCTCCGCCCGGGTGATCCCATACCGGGGTTCCTGGCTGGATTTTGAGTTTGATCCGAAAGACAGCATTTTCACGCGTATCGATCGCCGCAGAAAGCTGCCGGTGACCATCCTGTTGCGTGCCCTGGGCATGGATGATGAAGAGATACTGAACCGCTTTTTCGAAACCAGCAAGATCACGCTGAAGAAAACCGGCGCCAAGCTGGAACTGGTAGCTGGCCGCCTGCGTGGCGAAACCGCGCTGTTCGACATCAAGGGCAGCAAAGGGGACGTGATTGTTCCCACCGGCAAGCGCATCACCGCCCGCCATGTGAAGCTGATTGAAGAAGCCGGCGTGAAAGCGCTGGAAGTGCCGGACGATTACCTGCTGGGCAAGGTGATTTCGCACAATATCGTCGACAAGGATTCCGGCGAACTGCTGGCTGCGGCCAATTCCGAGATCACCGAGGAGCTGCTGGAAGCACTGCGTGATGCGGACATCAAGACGCTTAACATCCTGTACATCAACGACCTGGATCAGGGCCCGTACATTTCCAACACGCTGAACATCGACCCGACCAGCAACCAGCTGGAAGCGCTGGTGGAAATCTACCGCATGATGCGTCCCGGTGAACCGCCCACCAAGGACGCCGCACAGAACCTGTTCAAGAACCTGTTCTTCGCGGAAGAGCGTTATGACCTGTCCGAAGTGGGCCGCATGAAGTTCAACCGCCGTGTGGGCCGCAAGGAAGTTGAAGGTTCCGGCGTACTGGACCGTGAAGACATTCTTGACGTATTACGGGTGCTGATTGATATCCGTAATGGCAAGGGTGGCGTCGATGATATCGATCACCTTGGAAACCGCCGCGTCCGCAGTGTGGGCGAGATGGCTGAAAACGTATTCCGGGTGGGCCTGGTGCGGGTGGAACGCGCGGTGCGCGAGCGCCTGTCTGTGGCCGAGAGCGAAGGCCTGTCACCGCAGGAGCTGATCAACGCCAAGCCGGTAGCAGCTGCAGTCAAGGAATTTTTCGGTTCCTCGCAGCTGAGCCAGTTTATGGATCAGAACAATCCGTTGTCGGAAGTCACGCATAAACGCCGCGTTTCGGCGCTGGGGCCTGGCGGCCTGACGCGCGAACGCGCCGGCTTTGAGGTACGTGACGTGCACCCCACCCATTACGGCCGGGTGTGCCCGATTGAAACCCCTGAAGGCCCGAACATCGGCCTGATCAATTCACTGGCGGTTTACGCCCGTACCAACGATTACGGTTTCCTGGAAACCCCGTACCGCAAGGTGGCAAACGGCAAGGTGAGCTCTGAAGTCGAGTATCTGTCGGCTATTGAAGAGGGTGATTACGTAATCGCCCAGGCCAATGCCGATCTGGATCGGTATGGCAAGTTCACCGAAGAGTTCGTCTCCTGCCGTCACCAGGGTGAGTTCATCCTGAAAGAGCCGGCGGACATCAGCTATATGGATGTGTCGCCCAAACAGATCGTTTCCGTGGCGGCCTCACTGGTGCCGTTCCTGGAGCACGATGATGCCAACCGCGCACTGATGGGTTCCAATATGCAACGCCAGGCTGTGCCAACGCTGAAGGCTGAGAAGCCTCTGGTGGGTACCGGCATGGAACGCTCTGTGGCTACCGACTCCGGCGTGACCGCCGTGGCCCGTCGTGGCGGTATTGTGGATCAGGTAGATGCCGGCCGCATCGTGGTTCGCGCCAACGAAGAGGAAGTACCGGTAGGCGACCCGGGTGTGGATATTTACAACCTGGTCAAGTATCAGCGCTCCAACCAGAACACCTGCATGAACCAGCGTCCGCTGGTGCGTGTCGGCGATATCGTGTCTGTGGGTGACGTGCTGGCCGATGGTCCGTCAACTGACCTGGGTGAGCTGGCGCTGGGCCAGAACATGCTGGTGGCCTTCATGCCCTGGAATGGTTACAACTTCGAGGATTCCATCCTGATTTCAGAGCGGGTGGTGCAGGAAGACCGTTTTACCACCATCCATATCGAAGAGCTGACCTGTGTGGCACGTGACACCAAGCTGGGTGCGGAAGAAATCACTGCCGACATCCCCAACGTGGGCGAACACAATCTGAACAAGCTGGACCAGTCCGGCATCGTGTATATCGGCGCCGAAGTCAGTGCCGGCGACATCCTGGTGGGCAAGGTCACGCCCAAGGGCGAAACCCAGCTGACCCCGGAAGAGAAGCTGCTGCGGGCCATTTTCGGCGAGAAAGCGTCGGACGTGAAAGACACGTCCTCACGTGTGCCTTCCGGCATGGACGGCACGGTTATTGACGTGCAGGTCTTCACCCGCGACGGCGTGGAAAAAGACACCCGCGCCAAGTCGATCGAGAAGGAACAGCTGCGCCAGGTACGCAAGGATCTGGATGACCAGCTGCGCATCGTTGAAGGTGCCATTTATCAGCGCCTGCACAATGCACTGGTTGGCAAGCTGGCGGACAAAGGCCCGAAAGGCCTGAAGAAAGGCAGCAAGATCACTGCGGCCTATCTGGATGACCTGGACCATGAAGACTGGTTCAAGATCCGCATGCGCAATGACGACGTCAACGAGATGCTGGAGCAACTGGCGGATCAGTTGAAAGAACAGCGCAAGGTGTTTGATGCCCGCTTTGAAGAGAAGAAGGGCAAGATCACGCAGGGCGATGATCTGGCGCCAGGCGTATTGAAAATGGTCAAGGTGTATCTGGCCGTCAAGCGCCGCATCCAGCCGGGTGACAAGATGGCTGGCCGTCACGGTAACAAGGGTGTGATTTCAATGATCGTGCCCACCGAAGACATGCCATACAGTGAAGATGGCACGCCGGTGGATATCGTGTTGAATCCGCTGGGTGTACCTTCGCGTATGAACATCGGTCAGGTACTTGAAACCCACCTCGGCTGGGCTGCCAAGGGGCTGGGTATCCGCATTGGCGAAATGCTGCAGGAAAAGGCTGCGGAAGAGCAGTTGCGGAAATTCCTTGATCAGGTTTACAACAGCGACCGCAAAGGCCGGGTGGACATGTCCGAATTCAGTTCGGAAGAGGTCTTGACCATGGCCAAAAACCTGTCGTCCGGCGTGCCGATGGCAACCCCGGTGTTTGACGGGGCCAGTGAGTCGGAAATCAAGAACCTGTTGAAACTGGCCGGGCTGCCGGAAAGCGGCCAGACCCAGTTATACGATGGTCGTACCGGTGATCCGTTTGAGCGTCCGGTAACCGTGGGTTACATGTACATGCTGAAACTCAATCACCTGGTGGACGACAAGATGCATGCCCGTTCTACCGGACCTTACAGCCTGGTAACCCAGCAACCGCTGGGTGGCAAGGCTCAGTTCGGCGGCCAGAGATTTGGCGAAATGGAAGTCTGGGCGCTGGAAGCTTACGGCGCAGCGTACACACTGCAGGAAATGCTGACAGTGAAATCCGACGATGTGGTTGGGCGTAACCAGATGTACAAAAACATTGTCGATGGGAACCACGAGATGGCGGCAGGAATGCCGGAATCCTTCAACGTACTGGTGAAGGAAATCCGTTCTCTTGGTATCAACATCGAACTTGAAGAAACCTCTTAAGGAGGAGATGGGCAATGCGAGACTTACTCAATCTCTATAACCGCCAGCGCCAGCCGTTGGATTTTGATGCCATCCGTATCGGGCTGGCACCACCGGACCTGATCCGGTCCTGGTCTTACGGTGAGGTCAAAAAGCCGGAAACGATCAACTACCGCACCTTCAAGCCGGAACGTGATGGCTTGTTCTGCGCGGCCATTTTTGGTCCGGTCAAGGATTACGAATGCCTGTGCGGCAAATACAAGCGCATGAAGCATCGTGGTGTGGTGTGTGAAAAATGCGGCACCGAAGTTACCCAGACCAAGGTGCGCCGGGAGCGCATGGCGCATATCGAGCTGGCCAGCCCGGTAGCGCATATCTGGTTCCTCAAGTCCCTGCCTTCGCGCATCGGGCTGATACTGGATATGACCTTGCGTGATATTGAGCGCATCCTGTATTTCGAATCCTACGTGGTGCTGGACGCCGGGTTGACCACGCTTGACCGTGGACAGTTGCTCACCGATGAGCAATACCTGGATACCATGGAAGAGTGGGGCGACGAGTTCGAAGCCAAGATGGGCGCCGAGGCCATTTACGAACTGTTGCGCAAAATTGACCTTAATGAAGAGGTCAACAAACTGCGTGAGGAAATCGGCGCCACGCGTTCCGAAACCAAACTGAAGCGGCTGAGCAAGCGCCTCAAGCTGGTTGAAGCCTTCATCGATTCCGGCAATCGCCCGGAATTCATGATCATGACCGTGTTGCCTGTGCTGCCACCCGATCTGCGCCCGCTGGTGCCGCTCGACGGTGGACGGTTTGCCACGTCCGATCTGAACGATCTGTACCGGCGTGCCATTAACCGCAACAACCGTCTCAAGCGCCTGCTCGAGCTGAATGCTCCTGACATTATCGTGCGCAATGAAAAGCGTATGCTGCAGGAAGCGGTTGATGCGCTGCTGGACAACGGCCGCCGTGGTCGTGCCATTACCGGAACCAACAAGCGTCCGCTGAAATCCCTGGCCGACATGATCAAGGGCAAGCAGGGGCGTTTCCGCCAGAACCTGCTGGGCAAGCGCGTTGATTACTCTGGCCGTTCAGTGATTGTGGTAGGCCCCACGCTGAAACTGCATGAATGCGGTCTGCCCAAGAAAATGGCACTGGAGTTGTTCAAGCCATTCATTTTCAGCAAGCTGCAGCGCCGCGGACTGGCCGCTACCATCAAGGCAGCCAAGAAACTGGTCGAAGCCGAACGTGCCGAAGTCTGGGACATCCTGTCTGAGGTTATTCGCGAACATCCGGTCATGCTGAACCGCGCGCCGACCCTTCACCGTCTGGGTATCCAGGCGTTTGAACCGGTATTGATTGAAGGCAAAGCCATCCAGCTGCACCCGCTGGTGTGTACCGCCTTTAACGCCGACTTTGACGGCGACCAGATGGCTGTGCACGTGCCGCTGTCTGTGGAAGCGCAGCTGGAAGCCCGCGCTTTGATGATGTCGACCAACAACATTCTGTCCCCGGCCAATGGTGAACCCATTATCGTGCCGACCCAGGATGTGGTGCTGGGCCTTTACTACATGACCCGTCAGCTGGAAGGCGCGAAGGGTGAAGGCATGTACTTCAGCGATATCGCGGAAGTGCACCGGGCGTTTGAAAACCGGGCGGTGCAACTGCATGCACGCATCAAGGTGCGGATCGATGAAATCATCATTTCCGAGCACGGTGACGAACGGCATGAGACCAACCTGGTGGAAACCACGGTAGGCCGCGCATTGCTGGCTGAGATACGGCCCGAGGGCATGCCCTTCCATATGTTGAACGGCACGCTGAAAAAAGGGCAGATATCCGGCCTGATCAATTCCTGCTACCGCCGTCTTGGGCTGAAAAAGACCGTGGTATTTGCTGACAAGCTGATGTACACGGGTTTCCGTTACGCCACCATGGCCGGTGTATCCATCGGCATTGATGACCTGATGGTCCCCGACGAGAAGAAGAAAATTCTCGCATCCGCGGAAGCTGAAGTAGTGGAAATCCAGAACCAGTATATTTCTGGCCTGGTGACCGCTGGTGAGCGCTATAACAAGGTGGTGGATATCTGGTCGCGCACCAACGAGCAGGTCGCCCGCGCCATGATGAAGCGCATGGGCAAAAGCACGGTCAAGGGTGCCGATGGCAAGGTAGTGGAGCAGGATTCCATGAACTCCATCTTTATCATGGCCGATTCCGGTGCCCGTGGTTCCGCCGCACAGATTCGCCAGCTGGCGGGTATGCGTGGCCTGATGGCCAAGCCGGACGGTTCCATTATTGAAACGCCGATTACCGCCAACTTCCGTGAAGGTCTGGACGTACTGCAGTACTTTATCTCGACTCACGGCGCCCGTAAGGGTCTGGCGGATACCGCTCTGAAAACAGCCAACTCCGGTTATCTGACCCGCCGCCTGGTGGATGTTGCCCAGGATCTGGTCATTACCGAAGTGGATTGCGGCACCGAGCAGGGCGTGACCATGCAGCCCATTGTTGAAGGTGGCGACGTGGTTGAGCCTTTGAGCGAGCGTGTACTCGGCCGTGTGGTGGCAGAAGACATCTACACTCCGGGCACCGATGATGTGCTGTGTGAACGCAATACCCTGCTGGATGAGCAATGGGTGGAAACCCTGGAACAGGCCGGTGTCGACCGTATCTATGTCCGTTCCACCATTACCTGCGAAACCAAGCACGGGGTGTGTGCCTTCTGTTATGGCCGCGACCTGGCCCGTGGCGAACTGGTGAATATCGGTGAAGCGGTAGGCGTGATTGCCGCCCAGTCGATCGGTGAACCGGGCACTCAGCTGACCATGCGTACCTTCCATATTGGTGGTGCGGCGTCACGTGCGGCAGCGGTTGACCATATTCAGGTCAAATCCACCGGTTCCATTCGCCTGCACAATATGAAGACGGTAGAAAACGCGGCCGGCAAGCTGGTTGCGGTGTCCCGTTCCGGCGAATTGTCCGTTATCGACGAACACGGCCGCGAGCGTGAACGCTACAAGGTGCCATACGGTGCATTGATCTCCCTGCGTGACAAGGACGCGGTTACTTCAGGTGACGTGGTGGCCAACTGGGATCCGCACACCCACCCGATTGTGACCGAGGTGGCTGGACGGGTTAAGTTCCACGAGTTCACCGATGGTGTCACCGTCAACGAGCAGGTGGATGAAATCACCGGCCTGACCAGCCTGGTGGTAACCGATCCGAAACAACGGGGCAGCGCCGGCAAGGATTTGCGGCCGATGGTCAGCCTGGTGGACAAGAAAGGCAAGGAACTGTGCCTGGCCGGTACCGAAATCCCGGCACATTACTTCCTGCAGTCCGGTTCCATCGTGCAGATGCAGGATGGCCAGGATGTTCAGGTAGGTGACGTACTGGCCCGCATCCCGCAGGAATCTTCCAAGACCCGTGACATCACCGGTGGTCTGCCGCGTGTCGCCGACTTGTTTGAAGCGCGCAAGCAGAAAGAGCCGGCCATCCTGGCGGAAGTTTCCGGCATTGTCAGCTTTGGCAAGGACACCAAGGGCAAGCAACGTCTGGTTATCACCAAGACAGATGGTGAGACCCACGAGGAGCTGATTCCCAAGTGGCGCCACTTTATCGTGTTCGAAGGCGAGCAGGTCGAGAAGGGTGAAACCATCGTTGATGGCGAACCCAACCCGCATGACATCCTGCGTTTGCTGGGCGTGGAGGCACTGGATGCCTATCTGGTCAAGGAGATCCAGGACGTTTACCGCCTGCAGGGTGTGAAAATCAATGACAAGCACATTGAAGTGATCGTGCGCCAGATGCTGCGTAAAGCGGAAGTCACTGATCCAGGTGATACCCGTCTGCTGCGCGGTGAACAGCTGGACGTGGTTCGTGTGCTGGAAGCCAACCAGGCAGCCGAGAAAGAAAATGGCCGCCCTGCCGAATACCAGCGCATCCTGCTGGGTATTACCAAGGCGTCGCTGGCTACCGAGTCGTTTATTTCCGCGGCATCGTTCCAGGAAACCACCCGGGTACTTACCGAGGCGGCAGTGCGCGGCACGACCGACAATCTCCGCGGGCTCAAGGAAAATGTGATCGTGGGCCGTCTGATACCTGCGGGTACCGGCATGGCATACCACAACTCACGCAAACGCAAGCCCAAGGAAGAGCAGGAAATTGACCTGGCCGCGTTGGCGGCAGCCGTGGCTGCCGAAGAGTTTGCCAACCTGGACAGCAGTACCGAGAAGGAATAGCCGGCAACCTGGCTTTGGCCAGGGGCGTGCGGAACAAAAAGACCGGCTGCACGGCCGGTTTTTTTGTGCCCGGGAGCCAGGCTGCCAGGGTGTTTTGACGATTCTGGGGCCAGCGGCGGCGGGACTGGTGGGGCGAAGCCATGAATGTTGGGAAATGGGCCGGGACGGGGCTTGCCAGCTGTGATAATTCCTGTCATAATCGTCCGGCTAACTGAATAGAAACCCTCCTACATGAGGGCCGCACAGTGACGAGACTGTTGCGGAAAGCCGATGTCGCCGGCGCGTGGGCCGGACTCAAAGGCGCTCAATCCCGAGCTGAACAGACGGGGTTGGGCGTTTGACATTACCGGGGCATGATGTTTAAATTTGCGCCCTTTTGGCGGCCGGGGGTTTCCCGACTGCCTTTTACTTTGTAAGGACCAGTGAAATTGTCACTGGGAAACTGGACCAGGGAATACTATGGCAACGATCAATCAGCTTGTACGCAAACCGCGTAAGCCAAAGCTCTTCAAGAGCAATGTGCCTGCGTTGGAAGGCTGCCCGCAAAAACGCGGCGTATGCACTCGCGTATACACCACGACGCCCAAGAAGCCGAACTCCGCGCTGCGCAAAGTCGCTCGTGTGCGGCTGACCAATGGTTACGAAGTAACCAGCTACATTGGCGGCGAAGGGCATAACCTGCAGGAACACAGTGTGGTCCTGATTCGCGGCGGCCGTGTCAAGGATTTGCCGGGTGTGCGTTATCACACGGTACGCGGAAGTCTCGATACCGCAGGTGTCAACGACCGGCGTCAGGCGCGCTCCAAGTACGGCGCCAAGCGGCCGAAGAACTGATTTTCGCTGAACCGATACACCAAGTGACGGAATAGAACCGATGTCAAGAAAGCAGTCAAATTTCACCCGCGAAATTTTGCCCGACCCCAAGTTCGGCAGCGAAATGATCACGCGCTTCATCAATATGGTGATGGAAAGCGGCAAGAAGTCCGTGGCAGAGAAGATCGTCTACGGCGCCATTGCAAGCATCAGCGAGCGTAACAAGAGCGCTGATGCCGTTGAACTGGTCGAAAAGGCCCTGGAGCACGTCAGCCCGATGGTGGAGGTTAAGTCCCGCCGTGTGGGTGGCGCTACCTACCAGGTGCCGGTTGAAGTTCGCCCCAAGCGGCGTCAGACCCTGGCCATGCGCTGGATCATTGATGCGGCGCGCAAGCGTGGCGAGAAAAGCATGCCCAGCCGACTGGCGGGTGAGCTGCTCGACGCAGTGGAGCAACGTGGCTCCGCGGTCAAGAAACGTGAAGACACACATCGTATGGCCGAAGCCAATAAGGCTTTCGCCCACTATCGCTGGTAAGCCCGGCGCTGGTTAACAGGACATTTTGAGGTAATTACAGTGGCCCGCAAGACGCCCATCGACAGGTATCGCAATATCGGCATCATGGCTCACATTGATGCCGGTAAAACCACGACTACTGAGCGTGTGCTTTTCTACACCGGTGTTTCACACAAGATCGGTGAAGTTCATGATGGTAATGCCACCATGGACTGGATGGAGCAGGAGCAAGAGCGTGGTATTACGATTACCTCTGCTGCTACCACCTGCTTCTGGTCAGGCATGGATCAGCAATTCAAAGAGCACCGGATCAATATCATTGATACCCCGGGCCACGTTGACTTCACCATTGAGGTGGAGCGTTCGTTGCGCGTGCTTGACGGAGCAGTTGCCGTTTTCTGCGCGGTTGGCGGTGTTCAGCCCCAGTCCGAGACGGTTTGGCGCCAGGCTACCCGCTACAAGGTTCCCCGCATTGCGTTCGTCAACAAGATGGACCGCACCGGCGCGGACTTCAAGCGCGTGGTTCGCCAGATTAAGGAACGTCTGGGTGCCAATGCCGTGCCCATCCAGTTGGCCATTGGCGCCGAAGAGAACTTCGAAGGCGTGGTTGATCTGGTGAAAATGAAGGCGATCTACTGGAACGCTGAAAACCAGGGCACTACGTTTGAAGCCAAGGAAATTCCGGCGGAGCTGCAGGAAGAGGCAGCAAATGCCCGTGAGTTCATGTTGGAAGCCGCGGCTGAAACCAGTGAAGAGCTGATGGAAGCCTACCTGGATTCAGGCGACCTGACCGAAGAGCAGCTGATTGCCGGGCTGCGCGCCGGCACGCTGGCCAACGAGCTGGTCCCCTGCCTGTGTGGTACGGCGTTCAAGAACAAGGGTGTGCAGGCCATGCTGGACGCGGTCGTTCAGTTGATGCCTTCGCCCGTCGATGTTCCGCCCATTACCGGTATCAATGAAGATGAGACCACCGGCGTGCGCAAGAGCAGCGATGAAGAGCCATTCGCGGCCCTGGCGTTCAAGATTGCCACCGACCCCTACGTGGGTACGCTGACCTTTTTCCGCGTCTATTCCGGTGTGCTGAATTCCGGCGACACCGTGTACAACCCGGTTAAAGGCAAGAAAGAACGTGTAGGCCGTATCCTGCAGATGCATTCCAACTCCCGTGAGGAGATCAAGGAAGTGCGCGCTGGCGATATCGCCGCAGCAGTTGGCCTGAAAGACGTGACCACGGGTGAAACCCTGTGTGATCTGAATAAGGTCATTACGCTGGAGCGTATGGAGTTTCCGGAGCCGGTTATTTCCGTTGCCGTTGAGCCCAAGACCAAGGCGGACCAGGAAAAAATGGGTATCGCGCTGTCCAAGCTGGCGCAGGAAGATCCTTCGTTCCGTGTGCACACCGATGAAGAATCCGGCCAGACCATTATTTCCGGTATGGGTGAGCTGCATCTGGACATCATCGTTGATCGCATGAAACGCGAGTTCAACGTTGAAGCCAACGTGGGCAAACCGCAGGTGGCGTACCGCGAAACCATCCGCAAGAGTGTGGAGGCGGAAGGTAAATTTGTGCGTCAGTCCGGTGGACGTGGCCAGTACGGTCACGTGAAAATCCGCCTGGAGCCGATGGAAAAAGGCGGCGGTTACGAGTTCGTCAATAACATCGTGGGCGGCGTGGTGCCGAAGGAATACATCAACTCGGTCAACAAGGGTATTGAAGAAGCCCTGGCCAACGGCGTAATCGCTGGCTACCCGATGGTGGATTGCAAAGCCACGCTGTATGACGGTTCCTATCACGAGGTGGACTCCAGCGAAATGGCGTTCAAGATTGCCGGTTCCATGGCATTCAAGAATGCAGCCCAGATCGCATCGCCCGTGTTGCTTGAGCCGATGATGAAGGTTGAAGTGGTAACGCCTGAGGATTACATGGGTGACGTGATGGGTGACCTGAACCGTCGCCGTGGCATCGTCCAGGGTATGGAAGACAGCCCGGCGGGCAAGATCATCAACGCCCACGTGCCGCTTTCCGAAATGTTTGGTTACGCCACCGATCTGCGTTCGCAGTCACAGGGGCGCGCGACCTACACCATGGAATTTGATCATTACGCCGAGGCGCCGAACAGCGTTTCAGAAGAAATCATCAAGAAAACCGCCTGAGTGGTTCAGGCCGGTTTGATAAAAAGACTGATTGAAGAGGTTTAGTTCATGTCAAAAGCAAAATTTGAACGTAACAAGCCCCATGTGAACGTGGGAACGATTGGCCACGTGGATCATGGCAAGACGACGCTGACGGCGGCGCTGACGAAAGTTTGCGCGGAAGCGCGCGGCGGTGAGTTCAAGGCCTATGACCAGATTGACAATGCACCGGAAGAGCGTGCGCGCGGCATCACCATTGCCACGGCCCACGTTGAATATGAAACGGACGGTCGTCATTACGCGCACGTGGATTGCCCGGGCCATGCTGATTACGTGAAGAACATGATCACGGGTGCGGCGCAGATGGACGGCGCAGTGCTGGTGGTATCGGCTGCTGATGGCCCGATGCCGCAGACGCGTGAGCACATTCTGCTGGCCCGTCAGGTAGGCGTTCCGTACATCCTGGTATACCTGAACAAGGCGGACCAGGTGGACGATGCCGAGCTGCTGGAACTGGTGGAGATGGAAGTGCGTGAACTGCTGTCATCCTACGAGTTCCCGGGCGACGA
>JBFIHZ010000057.1:0-16319 GCA_041601535.1 Lysobacterales bacterium
CGCGTGCTGGACGTGGAACTTACCGCCAGCAACGGCGAAAATGACGTTACCGATATCCTCGATTACCTGGCCGGGCATTTCGGCACCGCCCGCTTTATCGCCTGGAAACTCTGTACCCGCCTGATCGGCGACAACCCGCCGGCGTCCATTGTCGACAGCACCGCCGAACAGTTTTACGCGCGGCGCAACGATGCCGACCAGTTGAAAGAAGTGTACCGCCACGTGTTGCTGTCCAGCGAGTTCCAGACCACCTGGGGACAAAAGGTCAAGCGGCCCATTGAAACGCTGGTGCGAGCCATGCGCGGCGCCAGCGTGGACTTCACCATCCGCATTGATCACAGCACCAGCAACAGCGTGTTCGGCCGGCTGGACGATACCGGGCAGTTTCCGTTTGGTTATGCCCCGCCCACCGGCTTTCCGGATGAAAAGGAAATTTGGCAGGGCAGCGGTCCACTGATCATGTCGTGGCGCACCATCACCTATATGCTGCGGCAAAGCAGCCTGGTCAACCTGGCTGAACAAACCAATAGCGGCATCCCCGACCCCAACGACCGGACGCCCGTCAATATCGTGGATTTCTGGATGCAGCGGGCGCTGGGTTATGCACTGGATGACGCGACTGCCGACCGCATGGTGCAGTTCATCACCGACACCATTGGCGGCATTGATACCGACCCAATCAACACCGACAGCAGTAATACCGGGTCCAGCAGCACCTATCAACGAATCATTCGCGCAGTCGTCGGGCTGGTCCTGATGGCGCCGGATGCCATGCGGCGGTGAGGGAACACCCATGAGCAAATTGAATCGCAGACAGTTTATCCAGTCCTCCGGCGCCGCCGCGGCCGTAGCCGCCACAGCGCCCCGGCTGGCGTTTTCCGCAGACCCTTACAGCGATAACATCCTGGTGTTTGTATTCCAGCGGGGTGGCATCGACGGCCTGAGCTTTCACGTACCGATGGATGGCCATGACGACCGCGGCCACTACGAGGGCCTGCGCTCCAACGGCACCATGATTCCCAGTGCCAGCCTGCAGGCGACTGCTGATGGTTTCGGTTTTCACCCGGCGGCCGCCCCCCTGCTGGACCTGTGGAGCAACCAGTCACTGGCGCTGGTTCACGCGGTTGGCCTGACCCCTTACCCGAACCGCAGCCATTTTGAAGCCGAGCGATACATCGAACTGGGCACACCGGGCAACCGTTTCACCACCACTGGCTGGCTGACGCGTCATTTACAGACCGCCAGCAACCTGCCGCCTTCATTGCTGCTGCCCGCCGTATGTACCGAATCAACCGTCCGCCTGTCCCTGCTGCGGGAGCCTTCGGCCGTATCGCTGCGCTATCCCAAAAACTTCGACCTGGACACCAGTAATTACGAAGAGGAGCAGGAAGTCGCACTGGCGGACATGTACGGCCTGGGCGCGGATGATCTGGACATCGCCGGTGCGCAGGCCCTGACGGCACAGGCCATTATCGAAGCCATTGACTGGAATAATTACACCCCGTCCAATGGCGCCGCCTACCCGGTTCGGCTGGATGATCCGCTGAAAACCACCAGTTTTGGCGATGAAATGAAAATCATCGCGCAGCTGATCAAGGAAGACACCGGTTTGCGCGTGGCGCAAACCGATTTCGGTGGCTGGGACACGCATAACGAGCAAGGCAACCTGGTGACTTCAGGCTGGTATTACGACCAGGTACGGGATATGTCCGAAGCCCTGCTGGCGTTTTTCACCGACCTGGATGTGCCCTCACCCAATGGCAAAACCTGGGCCGAGCGCACCACCATGCTGGTGTACAGCGAATTCGGCCGGCGTGCGTTTGACAATGCTGATGCCGGCACGGATCACGGCTGGGGCAATAACCTGCTGGCCATCGGTGCCGGCGTCAATGGCGGGCAGTTGTATGGCAACTGGCCGGGACTGGCCCCCGGCGAATTGTTCCAGGGCGCTGACCTGTGGGCCCAGACCGATTACCGCACGGTGTTTACCGAGTGCCTGATGAAGCGCTTCCATAACAACCAGATCGGCGATATATTCCCCGGTTTTACCGAGCAGCAGTATCAGCCGCACGGCGTGTTCAGCGGCTCACTGGTTCAGGGCGACTTCAACGACCCGGAAATCATCTTCCGTCACGGTATTGAATAACTGCTGACCGCTCAGCCCGGCAAACTGTGGTCAACCGGGCCGATCAATGTTGGTGATGCAGTAAGCGAACCGGCTCAAGGACACGGCGAGACGCTGATCAATCTCCGCTTGATGCCTGACCCGCCTCAGCTGTGCGACCAGCTGTCCTCCTCGCTGGGTGACAAACCCAGCACCTCGCCATCTGCTACAACGCCCAAGCCCGTTACCGTGCGGTTGGCGTAAGCAAAATAGCTGGTCACCTGGTTGATTTCCAGAACCTCGCCATCACTCCAGCCGGCATCGCGTAACTGCTGAATATCACCGGCCTGAATGCTGGCTGGTGCCCGGGTCAGTTGCCGCGCATAGCGCAGCGCGCATTGCTCCTTTTTACTGAACGGCTTGCCTGGCTCAGGGCTGCGAAGTTCACGCAGGTAGTCAACCGCTGGTGTTTCCCTGGCGGCCAGTTCCCGGGTCAGGCCGGCAGTATGATGCCGGGCACAGTAGTTACACCGGTTCAGTTCGCTTACCAGCAGCCCCAGAGACTCCAGAAACCACACTGGCACCTTATTGCCCGAATGGTGCAGCACCGCCTTGTACAGCGCCATGTGCCCCTCGAGTGTATGCGGGCGCAAGCTGTGCACCTGCAACACATTGTCCACCTGCCCACCGGTGCCGCCAATGCGCTGATAAATGGTCTGCAAACGCCCGGTCGCATGCTGCGGACTGATGACTTTAATAAAACTCATGACAGGATTGCTCCATTGCCGCGGGGTCGTGGCTTCAGCGGGCTTTCAACAAACGTGTCAACAATTGTTTAAGCGTGCCGTGCAACCATCACCAGAACAGCGCCACAGCCCATAAACAACGAACGCGTCCAACAAACCCCCATAAAAAAACCGCGCCAGAATTCTGGCGCGGTCGCTTGGGTTCAATCACGGCCCGGGGTTACGCCCCGGCCGGAATGATCAGCTGTAGCGGCGGAAGCTTACCAGCCCTACACCCAGCATCAGCAAGGCCAACAGCGCCATACCGTACTGGCTCAGGGTCGGGATGCCCTCGTAGAACACGGTATTGGTGACGGTGCAGCTGGCACCCACACCGGCGCTGACCGTCAGGTCTTCGCAACCGTTATCCACTTCAACCGCATCGTCGTACACCGTTTCCACCACGTAGCAGTTGGAATCCGGATACTCCGGTATTACCTCGGCAGTGAATACCTCCGGTCCGTCACCATCAAAGACCTTGCACCAGTCGTGGAAGTTGATCGGAATGATATCCGCGCCTTCCTGCTTGGCTATGATCTGCCCGCACCCGACCGGAATCAAATCAGGAGATTCCGTGGTCTGCAGACTGTCATACAGGTGCTGACCGCCAACGATTTCGGCATCACAGTACAGGGTCAGGCGGTAGTCCGTATCGACGAAGTCACCGGCCGGCCCTTCCATGATCCATTCCTTGGTGATAACAACATCCACCGGATCCGGCGTATTGGTAACCGAACAGAAGTTCTCGTCACCACCGCCAACTGCAGTGAAGTGACAGCCGTTCTCGTCATCCACGCTGCTGGACTGGCTGCCATTGGAATCATAGCTGGCCGTGTATCCCGCAGGTACGCTGATTTCAGAGACCGTGCAATCCATTTCGCCGCTGTCAAAGTCGTCGATGATGAACTTCACACCGCCATTGTCTTCGGTGATCACCTTGGTCTGCTCCAGCGGCAGGCCGGTGTTGCAGCTAAGTTCCACGGTGACTTCTGACGGGTTATCGTCGGTGAAGTCCTTGGTGACCAGGAACGAGGCATTACCGCCGATCAGCATCACCAGGTTGTAGCTTACGTCCACACCACCCGGATTAGCGGAATCGGTGTAGGTGCAATTGAGCGTATCACTGCTGCTTTCCACCCCGCCCGGATCCGTGCCACGCACCAGCACGGTGGTCTGGCCACCGGCCGGAACCGTTGCCGGGAAGGTCGGGCTGATGATCTGGAAGTCGGTGTTGGTCACCAGCGTGCAATCGCTGATCTCACCGTCCACACCTTCGTCCATGATTTCACTGAACACGATTTCGTAATCAGCGCTGCCACCCGGCTCAACCAGGCGTTCAATGGTGGTGCCACTTGGCGGGCTGACGTCCACATCGGCTTCCGCCGGGCGTACATCGCAAGAGTAGTCATAAACCGCGCTCAACACGGAACCTCCACCGGTTGGCAACGAAGTACCATCCACCGTGTAATCACAGCTGTAATTAACCGAGTAGTCACCCGCCGTTGTGGTATCGCAGGTAAAGGTCACCGCGGATTGGCCTTCCGGCGCAATCGCGATACCGCCGCTGATATCCGGGGCCACGGTAATTTCCGCATCGCCGGTAATGCTGCAGGCAATATTCAGATCCTGGTCGCCAGCCTCTGCATTGTTGAAGAAGGTCAACTGCGAGGTCGGGTCAGGTTCGCCTTCAGCCGGATCCGCACCCGGAGTCATATCGGTATCGGTGCCCGGATTCGGGGTGGAGGCAAACACGGCCGCGCCTGGCGGTGAGATCACGCAGCTCAGCGGATAAGTCGCCGGGTCCGTTGCGGTTTCACCGTTATGGTCGCACGACAGCGTGCCGGAGTAGTTGCCTTCCGCACTGGCATCGCAGGTCACGGTCACCATGGCGGCCGGATCCGTTGTTTCCAGACCGGTGATGTTGCCGCCCGTTACGGTGAATACACCGTCCGGATCGCTGCTGTCGGTGCAGGTAACATCCAGCAATGAATTGGCTTCACCGCTGTTGCTGATCAGGATGGAATCCGTCGGATCCGGGTCACCCTGCTCGGTCGGTGTGCCACCAAAGTCCAGGGTGGAACCGATGCCAGGCGCAGAACTGTACTCAGGCGCTGGCGGAGGACCGATATCGCAGCTGACATTGAACACGGACGGCGTGTTGGTACCGTTGTGGTTACAGGTCAGCGTGCTGGTGTAGCTGCCTTCGGCTGCGGTTGAGCAGGACAGGGTTTCTACATCGGCAGTGCCACCTTGAGCCACGTTGAATGAACCGTCGCTGGTGAGGGAAATTTCGCTGTCTCCGGACAAACCACAGGTACCTGTCAGTGTCGTACCCGGATCACCATTATTGCTGATGGAAATATTCTGCGTGGGTGCACTGGCATCGCCTTCCGGTACCGGGCCCATATTGATCGCGCCGGGTGCCGGGGTGGAAGCAAAGTTGGGCTGCGGACCCGGAGTCACTTCACAGGACAACTGGTATTCAGCCGGGCTGGATTCGGTGGTGCCGTCGCCGTTGTGCGTACAGCTCAACGTTGTGTTGTAGGTGTCTGGTGCCAGTGCCGCATTGCAGGCAATGCCTACCTGATGGGTGGCGTTTTGTGGCAGACCGACTACCGAACCGTTGGTTGTGATAAAGGCAGAGGAAGGCTCGGTACAGGTCACGTCCAGTCCGGTACCCGCGCCGCCGACGTTGGTGATATCCAGCGTGGTGCTCGGGTTGGTGCCGCCGGTTTGTACGGAACCCAGACTGATCGGGCCAGGTGCCGGGTTGGAACTGTAATCGGGCCCGACGATCAGAATACTGCCCGGGTCTGTGCCATTGGGCACGGCCGGTCCGCCCTGTGTGTTGTACAACTCAGCTTGAACATCCAGCGGGTAAACCACGCCCGTATCCGCGGCAGTCAGGTCGAAGACCACTTCACCGGAGAAGTCCGGTAATCCTCCTGAAGGAAAGAAGCCGGAAACAAACACGATAGTGCCCGCCGTGTTCTCGCTGCAGCCCCAGGTTGCTGCATTCGGGCAGGTTGAACTGATATCAGCGGTTAACTTGGTGTTGTCGTAGACCACATTAAACTGCGCGGCAACGCCATCGGCATTGCCGTCGTAAACCACCGTAATGCTGACCGAAGGAGTACCCTCGCCTACGACCGCGTCATCCACCACTACTCGTGGCTGAGCCATTGCGCTGTGAGCGAATCCCATCGCAAGCAGCCCAGCGCCCAGAATTAGTTTGCCCATTTTCATGTATCACTCCAGATATTTTGTGACTTATTTATTAACGCATCAGGGAACTGAACTCTGCAAAGCCCAATTCCCGCTCCGACACAAGGCATTATTGTTTTAACCACCCAGTATCACTTGTTGTATGCAACTGTAGTCAAAGATATTCACCGAACCATCGAGGTTACAATCAGGCTGCCCCGTTTGCAGATTACCCAGGATGTCCTGCTGGACAGCCGAATAATCAAATATATTGACGGTATCATCAGCATTGGCATCGCCAATCAGCAATGGGCCAACTGGCGTGGTTGAATGCGATTCGTAAGAGTCAAAGGACACGCTTCCGGTCAACCCGCCCAGGCCATTGGGTAAGCCAAGCTGAACGGCCTGTACGGTGCCACTGCCGGATGCAAAACTGCCATCAGCGGATTCGCTGGTAGCGTCCGAATTCAACCAATAGCTGAAGGTGTTGCTATCCGAGTTGTAATCAACCTCGACCAGGTTCCAGCCCGATACGGCCGCAGTCGAGCCGGATCCCCCGCCTGCATCTGTGGCGTCAAATAAAAAGTTGGTACCGTCAAAACTGACTTTGAATAACGGTCCGGTACCGGCATCGTTATCATAGGCAACAAAAACATCTGCCGTGCCGCTGCCGCTCAACTGAGGCCACACGTAGAACCGGGCGATCATGCGTGTATGTGCCGGGTTATTATCCTGTACATAGCCAGTGGTGGCCAGTTTAAGGGCGCAGAGTTCGGAAACTCGTGAGATGGTAGTGGGGGAGCCAACTTGCGTGTCGCCTGAAGTACCGCCCAACCAGCCATCAGTGGTGCATGCCATGGCGCTGGAGCCAACACCCAGACCCGCAACCAACAAGCAGCCAAATATGACACGGTCCATGTTCCTCATAGTTTGGTCCTTAATTTTCAGGTTTTTAGTGGTTTGCACTTTAAATAATACAAGCATTTACAGACAGAGTCGAACTTTTTACCCCAGGCTTTGTCCTGGGGCTTACCTTAATATACGCAATTTCCGTGGATTTACTGCCACAACCCGTGTTTTTATGGCAACTACCCCCTCACCCGGCAGCAAAAACCGGCCTCCCGGTCAACCCATTCGAAGGAACTTGCGCCCGCCTGGCGGCGTGGAGAGCTGGTTTGCCCGGTCAGCGCTGACGCACCCGTGTCGGACTCCACTTGAGCCACCTGTAGATCAAGCAACTGCGCCGTCTGTAGATGCACAGGGCACACCAGGCTGTAAATTCCAGGCCCCACCGCCGTACAATTCGCCCAGCCCATGCCGGTAAGCAGCGACTTGCATTACCATGTATGGCAGACTCTGGCAGCCTGAAGGAAGCTATAACGTAAAACGCCATGACAGCTTTTAATCCACCACGCATCGCCGTACTGATTCCGTGTTATAACGAGGAAGCCACCGTAGCTGAGGTAGTGGCTGCTTTCCGCACCGCCCTGCCCGACGCGGCCATTCATGTATTTGACAACAATTCCAGCGACCAGACCCTGCAGCGTGCGCAGCAGGCCGGCGCCCTGACGCAGATCGAACGCAACCAGGGCAAGGGTAACGTGGTACGGCGGATGTTTGCCGATGTAGACGCGGACATCTACATCATGGTGGATGGTGACGCCACTTATGACGCGGCGTCCGCCGTGGCCATGGTAGAACTGCTGCAGGAGCAACAACTGGACATGGTGGTGGCACGCCGGGTCAGCCAGGAGCAACAGGCCTACCGTTCCGGGCACCGCATCGGCAATCGTCTGTTGACCGCCGCCGTGGGTTATATTTTCGGTCACAAGCTGACCGATATCCTGTCCGGCTACCGGGTGTTTTCACGCCGGTTTGTAAAATCCTTCCCGGCCATGGCGCGCGGTTTTGAAACGGAAACCGAGCTGACCGTCCACGCCTTGCAGCTGCGCTTGCCGGTGGCCGAACTGGATACCCCCTACTATGCCCGTCCGGAAGGATCAACCAGCAAGCTCAATACCTGGGGCGACGGGTTTCGCATTCTGGGAAAAATCCTGCGGCTGTTTTCGCTGGAAAAACCCTTGCGCTTTTTCAGCCTGCTGGCGCTGGCGTTTTTCCTGGTATCAACCGCCTTGTTCATGCCGGTCTTGCGGGATTATCTCGCCACCGGCTTGGTGCCGAAGCTACCCAGCCTGATCGTCGCGGTCGGGGGTTACCTGATCACCGTTTTGTGCCTGATGGTGGGCGTGATTCTGCGCACCACCGCTACCGGCCGCCTCGAAGCCATGCGTTTCGCCTACCTGCAAACACCGCGCTGAGCCGGCGTGCGCCTGGGCCACCAGTTTTTCCGTTTTGCCGTGATCGGTGCTGTGGGCTTCGTGGTGGACGTGGGCGTGTTGTACGCCTTGCGCCACGCCGGGCTTGACCTGTATTCGGCCCGCCTGTTGTCCTTCACCGCCGCCGCCACCGCCACCTGGCTGGGCAATCGCGGGTATACGTTTGCCGGCGGCGGCAAACGCATGGCCGCCCTGCACCGCGAGTGGTTCAACTACGTGCTGGCCATGGGCATCGGCGGCCTGACCAATTACGCGGTATATGCCGTTCTGATCAGTTCATTCAACCGGTTTCATTCACACCCGTGGATGGCGGTAGCCGCCGGCACCGCGACGGCCATGGTACTGAACTTCGTTTTGGCGCGGCGATTGTTGTATCAGCGCGGAGATTGAGCTTAATTCGCCACGGCGCGGCGCAAGCGGCACAACTGCAGACCGGTGCGCTGCTGCAACCCGGCCTGCAGGAATACCGGCTGACAGTCTGCCTGCTCGAACTGCTGAAATCCCAGCCGCGGCAGATCCTCTGCGATCAACTCACTGCGCCACTCATTGGCCGATAACAACAGGTAGACCGGACCCAGGTGGGACGATACCTTCTGTTCGGCCAATGCCGCCAGGCGGTTGCGCTCACGCGCCAGCTGCATGAAATTGGCACGTATGCGCACCATGGGAATCGCATCATCCAGCCACAGCGCGGTAAACGCCACCGGTTCGTATCCGTCTATCACCAGCATTGCATCCGGCGGCAGGTTTGCCAGGCTGCTGGGGCTGTCAGTTTGCAACTCGGGCAGGCCCTGGTGGCGCGGGTACTCAACCGCCCACTGGGTCGCCAGCAACAAGACCAGCAGCACAAACAGACACCGGCCGGAGCGGCACCAGCAAGCCGCGCAGGACAGCAACAGCAGCGGTGCCAGCATTTCCAGCACCGCCAGGTAGCGGTAAATGGAAAACATCGCCAGCCACAGGCCATAGCTGCACAGGCCAAAAACCAGCAACAGGCGCAGTGCCGGCCGTTCCCGCCCCAGCCAGCGCCAGGCCAGCAGCGGACCGAGCAGCAAGGCCGGGTACAGCAACACCATGCGAAGATCGCGAAATGGCATTTCCCATACGCGATGCGGGTCGTTCAGCCAGACCAGCGGATAAGCCAGCCAGTCGACCAGCGAAACCGGCATAAAGCGCAAATCACGGAAACTGTCGGTGGTAATCCAGGGCGATTGGAACCACTGGTTGAAATACGGGAAGAACGGGTTCTGGTACTCCAGCCACAGGTAGGCGAACCAGCCACCGCCGGCCAGCAGGAATCCCGCCATGCAACCCAGAGCGTAAGGCCATAGTACCGGCCAGCGCCGGCTGCGGCCCACGCACAGGACGATGGCCACAAACAGGGCCACGGCATACAGCGCAATTACCAGCTTCAACGCCGCCGCCACGCCCACCAAAACTCCGGCCCAGCCGGCCGCACGGCAGGATGAGGCAGACGCAAACGCTGCCTGAACAATCAGAATCAGGCCGGCCAGCACCAGGCCGCTCAACAGGGTATCACCCTGGCTGCCGCCCAGTTCCGCGATAAAGATCGGGCCGGTCAAACCCAGCCCGGCGGTCAGCCACAACACCCACCCGGGCCAGTTTGCCGGGCCGGTCAGCTGGCGCAGCAACACCACCAGCAGCAGCCACTGCACGCATTGCGCCATACCGGTCAGAAACACCAGTACGGACGTATGCAAATAACGGAAACCGAGGTAGTACGGCAGGTGAAACAGCGGATTCAGGAAGGTTTGCCCCTGCGCCGGAGCCAGGTCAATGGCGTGGCGGCCGTGCACCAGCGCATGCGGGTTATACAGGTGATAGTTCAGCAGATCCCAATCCGGCTGAAAGCCGAAATAAACCGCCAGCAAACCACCGCTGACAGAAACGGCCAGCGCCAGCCAAGCCAACGGGACACGCTCGATGGCACTGAGCAGTTTCATGATTCGCCGCGGCTGGTGTTGGACCTTTTTTGCGTTTCCTGTTCTTCCCGGCGGCGCTGGAAAAACGCCTGCAGCCGGGAGCTGCACTCACCGGCAAGACAGCCACCGGCGACTTCCACGCGGTGATTGTGCGCGGCGTGCTGCAACAGCTCAAAGCGGCTCCCTGCGGCGCCGGTTTTTGGGTCGGTAGCGGCAAACACCACGCGCGCCAGCCGGGCGTGGATAATGGCACCCGCGCACATGCAGCAGGGCTCCAGTGTCACGTACAGCTCACATCCCGGCAAACGGTAATTGCCCAGCCGCTGGCCGGCGTCACGCAAGGCCAGGATTTCCGCGTGAGCGCTGGCATCGTGCAGGCCGATGGTGCGGTTCCAGCCTTCGCCCACCAGCACGCCATCACGCACTACCACGGCGCCAACCGGCACTTCATTTTCCTGTTCGGCAAGCGCTGCCAGTTCCAGGGCCCGACGCATCCAGTGCGCATCCTGCGTGCTGAACCCCGCTTGTGCCGCCCTATCGCTCATATTCAGCCGGCCCTGGCGCGCAACCACAGCCTGATGCGCCGCAACGGCGCGGTGATACGCCACGAGGTGGAGTGTTCCAGTTCGTGAATCCGCGCCTGCAGCTTCCGTATCATGCGCTCGTCGGCAACACCAGCCGCGCTGCCGGAAGACGCTGCTGGCATGGCCTGTGGATCAGTGTCCTGCGGCAGCTGGTCTTTCAGCCGGTTCACTTCGCCGTACAGGTGATGAATATTGCGGTACAGGCGCTTGAGGTGCTGGTCGCGCCGCGCCAGCAAGGTTTTCAGTTCCTGCACATGCGCGGCATCCAGCGTCAGCCCGGGCCGGTAGGTGGACGGCAGATGGCGCTCAACATACACCGTGGAATGCTCTTCAGCGGTCTCGCGCGGCGGCCGGCTGTCGGTGTAGTAATACAGTGCGAATGATTTGCGCGACAGCGACTGTTGTTCCGGCGGCAGATTGATGCGTTCAAAACCGTGCCATGAATACTCGTTGGTTTCGAAGATCACGCAGCGGTTCATCAGCGGGCTGACGGTGATGATTTCATCCTGCTCCGGACTGAGGTACGGGTCGCGGTGGAATTGCAGGGCTCCGCCCCAGGCATCGTCCCATTGCTCGTTCAGATAAACAATCAGGTTCAGCCGGCGGTGCTGCCGCGTGAACGGGTGGTAATTGAAATCAACATGCGGGTCGAGATCCTGGCCATGGCGGTTCTCATGTGTACCACCACCAAAATAGTACGGATCATAACGGAGATCATCAATACCGGTAACGGTCTCGATGAGGTTGAGGAATGACGCACTTTGCACCAGCTCGTCGAGCTGCCGGTAAGCGGCACCCAGGCCAGTGACTTTCTCCTGCGTGGCCTTGCCGCCGACTTCGCCGTTTTCATTAACCGCCCGGCGTTCATCAAAACGCGGAAACTGCTGCACCAGCCGGGCACAGAAATCCGCCGTGAAGAATTGGTCTATCACCACGTGGCGGAATGGCTGCGCACTGGCAAAAGACTGTTGCAGTTCCTGCTGCCGCTGCAACACCCTGGCGTCAATTACCCCGGCAGTGTCCAAGGCAGACATGGGTTCACTCCCATTCGATGGTGGCGGGTGGCTTGCCTGAAATATCGTACACGATGCGCGAAACACCATCGATTTCGTTGGCGATGCGCAGCGAAACGTGCTCAAGGAATTCATACGGCAAGCGCGCCCAGCGGGCGGTCATGAAATCGATGGTTTGCACTGCGCGCAGGGCAATCACGTATTCATATCGCCGCTGGTCGCCGGTCACACCGACCGATTTGACCGGCAGGAAAACGGCGAACGCCTGGCTGACGTCATCGTACAGGCCGGCTTTGAGCAGTTCCTGGATAAAAATATGGTCCGCGCGCGCCAGGATCGAAAGGTATTCCGGTTTGACTTCACCCAGAACGCGCACGCCCAGACCCGGACCCGGGAATGGATGGCGGTAAACCATTTCCCGCGGCAGACCCAGTTCCACACCAATACGGCGCACTTCGTCCTTGAACAGCTCGCGCAGCGGTTCGACCAGTTCCATTTTCATGTAATCTGGCAGGCCGCCCACGTTGTGGTGCGATTTGATCACGTGCGCCTTGCCGGTTTTGCTGCCGGCCGATTCAATCACATCCGGGTAGATGGTGCCCTGGGCCAGCCACTTGGCATTGCCGCAGGCCCTGGCCTGCTCTTCGAACACATCAATAAAGGCCTTGCCAATCACCTTGCGTTTTTCTTCCGGGTCGGTCACGCCTTGCAGGTCAGACAGGAAGGCTTCGCTGGCATCCACCCGCACCACGCGCACACCCATATGCTGGGCAAACGTGGCCATCACCTGATCCGACTCACCATAACGCAGCATGCCGGTATCAACAAAAATACAGGTCAACTGGTCGCCAATGGCGCGGTGCAGCAGCGCTGCCACCACGCTGGAGTCCACCCCGCCCGACAGGCCCAGGATCACCTCATCCGAACCCACCTGTGCGCGTACCCGCTCGACCGCGTCCTCGATGATATTCTGCGCGGTCCAGTAACCATCACAGCCGCAGATTTCACTGACAAAACGTTCCAGCAGACGCTGGCCCTGGGCGGTATGGGTAACTTCCGGGTGAAACTGCAGGCCATAAAACCGCCGTTCTTCGTCAGCCATTACGGATACCGGGGCCGAATCCGTGCCGGCAACCACGCTGAAACCGGCCGGTGGCGCCGTCACCTTGTCGCCATGGCTCATCCACACATCCAGCTGCGGCTGTCCGGCGGAGGTGATGTGATCGTGGATATCATCCAGCAAGCCACATTCGCCCAGCACGTTGACGCGGGCGTGGCCGAACTCCTTCAGTTCCGACGATTCCACCCGGCCACCCAACTGCATGGCCATGGTATGCAGGCCGTAGCAGATGCCCAGCACCGGCACGCCCAGCTGGTACACCACCGGTGGTGCCAGTGGCCCGTTTTCCGCGTGGACCGACTCAGGCCCACCTGACAGGATTACCCCGTTGGCGCCGAAGGCGCTGATGTCATCGGCGTCCGCATCCCACGGCCAGATCTCACAATAGACACCGATCTCACGAATGCGGCGGGCGATCAACTGGGTGTATTGCGACCCGAAATCAAGAATCAGGATGCGGTGCTGGTGAATATCGTGCGTCATGTTTGCCATTCTGTGTGAGGCCGGCCGGCAACTGCCAGCGCCAGGGTTACAGGAAAGCCCGGGTTACAACACAACCCGCCGTTCAAGACAGCTTGTAGTTCGGCGCTTCCTTGGTGATCTGTACATCGTGCGCATGGCTTTCGCGGATGCCCGCGTTGGTGATGCGCACGAAACGTGCATTCTCATGAAACGCTTCAATGGTGGCGCTGCCCATATAACCCATGGAAGCACGCAAACCGCCCAGTAACTGATGCACCACGCCCGACAGCGCACCCTTGTACGGCACCCTGCCCTCGATGCCTTCCGGCACCAGTTTGTCGGCCTCGACATCGATCTGGAAATAACGGTCCTTGGAGCCTTGCTGCATGGCGCCCAGCGAGCCCATGCCGCGGTAGGACTTGTACGATCTGCCCTGGAACAGCTCAACCTCACCCGGTGCCTCTTCGGTACCGGCAAACAGGCCTCCAATCATTACCGAGCGGGCGCCGGCTGCTATGGCCTTGGCAAAGTCACCGGAAAAACGAATGCCACCATCAGCAATCAGCGGCACGCCGGTATCTTTCAGCGCCGCCGCGACATTGGCCACCGCGGTAATCTGCGGCACGCCCACACCGGCCACCACGCGGGTGGTGCAGATCGAGCCCGGGCCCTGGCCGACTTTCACGCCATCGGCACCGGCCTGCACCAGCGCCAGAGCGCCTTCGCCGGTGGTGACATTGCCGCCCACCACCTGGACATCCGGAAATTGCTGCTTCACCCAGCGCACCCGGTCCAGTACGCCCAGCGTATGGCCATGGGCGGTGTCTACCACCACCACATCAACCCCGGCTTCCACCAGCGCGGTAACGCGTTCCTCGGTATCGCCGCCCACGCCTACCGCGGCCGCCACCAGCAGGCGCTCCTGTGAATCCTTGGCGGCATTGGGAAAATCGGATGACTTCTGGATATCCTTGACGGTGATCAGGCCGCGCAGTTCGAAATCGGCATTGACCACCAGTACTTTTTCAATACGGTGCTTGTGCAGCAATTCCAGCACCTCGTCCTGGCTGGCATCCTCGCGCACCGTGATCAGCTTGTCTTTGCGCGTCATGATATTGCGCACCGGATCATCCAGCTTCTTTTCAAAGCGCATATCGCGGCTGGTGACGATGCCGACCAGTTCGTTGCCGTCCACTACCGGGACGCCGGAAATATTGTGCCGATGGGTAATTTCCAGCACGTCGCGAATGGTCGCATCCGGGGTAATGGTGATCGGGTCCTTGATCACGCCCGCTTCATATTTCTTCACCACCCGCACCTGCTCCGCCTGCTGCGCCAGCGTCATGTTCTTGTGCACCACGCCGATGCCACCGGCCTGGGCCATGGCGATCGCCAGGCGAGCTTCGGTCACCGTGTCCATGGCGGCCGAGATCAGTGGCACGTTGATGTGCAGGTCGCGGGTCAGCAGGGTCCGCAGATTGACATCCCGCGGCATGATTTCCGAGTAGGCTGGCTGCAGCGATACGTCGTCAAAAGTCAGGGCCTCACCAATCAGATGCATGTCGCTGGTACTCCTCCCTTGCGGGCTGCCGGTCTGTAGGATGCGGCAACGCCCGGGTGACCCCGGGCGTTGCGGTGGGGAATGACCTGTACCCCGTGCGCGGCCTTGGCGGGCACGAGGAAAGGGTTCCCGAGCATTTAATCGGGTAATTATACCGCGCCGGGCACGCAAATGGGGAATTTGCTTGCCCGGACCATCGGTTTTATGACGCCGGGTCCGCAGACGTTTATCATTCCCGCATGGAAGATCAATCTGAACCCCGTCAGCAGCATATTTACACGCCCAGCGAACTCAACCGGGAAGCCAAGCTGCACCTGGAAGCCGGCTTTCCGCGGATATTGCTGGAAGCCGAAATCTCCAACCTGGCGCGGCCGGCCTCCGGTCACCTGTATTTTTCGCTGAAGGACGCCAATGCGCAGATCCGCTGCGCGATGTTCCGTTCCGCAGCGGGCAAGCTGAAACTGCAACCTGAAAACGGCAAGAAAGTAGTGGCCCGCGGCCGCATCAGCCTGTACGAGGCGCGCGGCGAGTACCAGTTTATCGTCGATGGCCTGCGCGACGCGGGCGAAGGCCTGCTGCAGCGGCAATTCGAAGAGCTGAAAAAGCAGCTCGAAAGCGAAGGCCTGTTCGACCCCCGGCACAAACAGGCGCTGCCCCGGTTTCCCCTGCGCATTGGCGTGATCACCTCCCCCAGTGGCGCGGCCATCCGCGACATCCTGCATGTGCTTGGGCGCCGCTGGCCGGTGGCCGAAGTACGGATTTACGCGGTTTCCGTGCAAGGCGCGGAAGCGCCAGGCGAAATACAGGCGGCGCTGCGTTCGGCCAACCGGGAAAACTGGGCCGAGCTGCTGATACTGGGCCGCGGCGGTGGTTCGCTGGAGGATTTGCAGGCGTTCAACAGCGAGGCGGTGGCCCGCGCCCTGTTTGACTCAAACCTGCCGGTGGTATCCGCGGTGGGCCATGAAACCGATTTCAGCATCAGCGATTTCGTCGCTGATGTGCGCGCACCCACGCCGTCCGCCGCAGCCGAAGTGGCCACCCCGGACTGCACCCAGCTGAAGGAAAACCTGTCGCGGCAACAACGTCTGCTGCTGCAACGCATGCGCGGACGCCTGCAACAGGACATGCAACGACTGGATTACCTGCAGCACCGCCTGGTTCAACGCGACCCGGCCTTGCGGCTGCAGGAACAACGGCGCCAGCTTGA
>JBFIHZ010000058.1:0-16251 GCA_041601535.1 Lysobacterales bacterium
CACGACGATACTTTTATTCATCTTTCCAATCTCAAAGGCGCGTCGCTGCGGTGCAGCGCGCGGCATCACAAAGCTTAAAAATCAATGCATGAACTGCAACAGTACGGCGCCAGCCAACAGGCTGATGATACCGATGGTGCGGACGATTCGCGGATCCATGCGGGCAATTTCCTGCAGGTATTTTTGCCAGGCCAATGGCGCGATGCATGGCAGCAGGCCCTCAATGATCAAACCCAGGGCCAGCGCCGTCAAAAGATCCTGCAGCATCGTCTAAACACGGCCAGTTTGCGTCCGGACTGCCGGCTTACTTACGCTCACCGGATTCCGAACCGAAGTAATCGAAGAAACTGGACGACGGGTCGATCACCATCACGTCCTGGCTGCCGCCAAACGCGTTGCCATAAGCCTGCAGGCTGCGATAAAAGGCGAAAAACTCCTCATCCTGTCCATACGCATTGGCATAGATCTCAATGGAGCGGGCATCACCCTCACCGCGGATGGACTGGCTGTCACGCTCGGCTTCAGCCAGCAACACCTGTACCTCGCGGTCAGCGTTGGCGCGAATGCGTTCAGCTTCTTCACGGCCCTGGAAACGCAACAGGTTGGCTTCTTTCTGCCGGTCGGTAGCCATGCGGCGGAATACCGATTCGCGTACATCGTCCGGCAGTTCGATGGACTTGATGCGCACGTCGATCACTTCAATACCGAATTCATCACTGGTGGCGGCATTGGCCGCACCCTGGATATCCCGCATGATGTTCACGCGCTCCTGCGATACCACTTCCACCAGCGTACGGCTGGCGATCTGCGCGCGGATACGGTCCTTGATGATCTGCTCCAGGCGGCTCAGCGCCAGGCGTTCATTACCCTGGGTTGAGATGTAAAACTTGGAGACATCGCTGATGCGCCACTTGACGAATGAATCCACGTTGACGAATTTCTGCTCGGAAGTCAGCATCAGTTCTGACGGCGTATCCAGTGTCAGAATGCGCCGGTCAAACTTTTTCACGTTGTTGACGAACGGCAGTTTGAAATGCAGCCCAGGCTGGTAATCCGCACGCACGATGCGGCCCAGCTGGAACTTCACGGCGTATTCCGTTTCCTTGACGATAAACACGCTGGACAGGCCCAAAATGGCCAGTGCGATCACCAAAATCAAAAGTATGGTCTTGTTCATTGTCTGCCCTCCCGGCGCGTTCCGCGGCTGGTGGTGGCGCCGTCACTGGGATCCTGAACGGTTTTCGGAGTAACCAGCGGCGGCATGAGATTACGTTGCGCGGAGCCGGCGGCACCGGTCATCTGATCCAGCGGAAGGTAGAGCACATTGCCACTGGACTTGGTATCAATCAGGACTTTGGAAGAACGCCCCAAGACCTCTTCCATGGCCTGCAGGTACAGGCGTTTGCGGGTAATTTCAGGTGCCTGCCGGTATTGCTCCAACATCAGCTCAAAACGTTGGGCCTCACCCTCGGCGATGGCGATGGTGGCTTCCTTATAACCTTCAGCTTCCTGGGTGATGCGGGCCGCCGCACCACGCGCTTCGGGAATCACGCTGTTGGCATGCACCCGTGCTTCTTCAATGAACCGTTGCCGGTCTTCACGTGATTTGTTCACGTCGGAAAAGGCTTCCCGTACCTGCATCGGTACATTCACGTCACGCAGGGTGAATTCGGTTACCTGGATACCGGCAGAATACAGATCCAGTGTTTCCTGCAACACCCGTTCCGTGTCCTGGGCGACTTTTTCACGCCCGGCACCCGCCAGAATGGTATCCAGCCGGTTGGTGCCCAGCGATTCACGCAATGCGCTCTCGGCCGCCGACTGCAAAGTCGCCTCAGGATTACGCACCTCGAACAGGAACAGCGCCGGATCCAGCACGCGGTACTGCACGGTGTAATTCAGTTCCACGATATTCTCGTCTTCGGTAAGCATCTGTCCGCGATCTTCCACCGAGCGCACATTGCTCACATTCACCGTGGTCATGGTTTCAATCGGCCGCGGGAAGGTCAGATTGATACCCGGTTCCAGGGTGCGCGTGTACTTGCCGAAACGCAGCACCATGCCCCGCTCCGCCTCGTCCACGATGTGCACGGAATCCCAGCCCACCCACAGCACGAGGGCGATGATGATGACCGGAATGATACCGCCAGAACCACCGTTGCTGCTGGTACTGCCGCGGCCGCCTGAGCCGCCGCCAAAAAGGGACTTGAGACGACGGTTCACGTTACGGAACACTTCCTCAAGGTCGGGTGGTTGATCACCGGAGTTCCAGGGATCTTTTTTACCCTTACCGGGCTCGTTCCAGGGCATTTAGCTCTCCTGTTCCATATAAGCTGAATTCAACACTGCCAAAATTGGGTTCCCAGCCGTCTGTTTCAAGGCACCATGGCCATCATGCGACGGGCTCAGAACTGGCCTGAAGTAACTGGTCTCGAATGGTGCTGCCGGCCTGCCCGGGCAAACGGGCCAGGCGCTGGGCCGTGTCCATCGGCACATCCACATGCAGCATCCATGCGCCGTTTTCCGCCACCCGCTCCTCACTGACCACGCCCAGCTCAAACAGCTGGGCCCGCAGCCGGGCATCTTTGCCCTGCAGTTCAATCCAGCGGTTGATGCGGTTACCGGACAATCGATAGCTGATCGCTTCGCGCAACTCGTCCATGCCCTGGCCGGTATGGGCCGACAGCGAAACGCTGACCGGGTAGTGGCGCTCATTGTACAGCACCTGGACCGGCTGACCGCTGCGATCGATTTTATTCAATACTCGAATCACCGGAATATCCGCGGTGCCGATGGATTCCAGCACGTCTTCCACATCGCGCTGACGCTCTGCATGGAACGGATCGGACGCATCAATCACGTGCAACAGCAGGTCAGCATCGCGCGCTTCCTGCAGGGTAGCGCGGAATGCCGCCACCAGTTCATGCGGCAAATCACTGACAAAGCCCACCGTGTCCGCCAACAGGACTTCGCCGCAACTCAGGCCGCGCAGGCGCCGAACCGTTGGATCCAGCGTGGCGAACAAGCGGTCTTCCGCCATTACGTCAGATCCGGTGAGCTGATTGAAGATGGTCGATTTGCCCGCATTGGTATAGCCCACCAGTGCAACCAGCGGAGACTTGGAACGCACCCGCTGCCGCCGGCTCTGCTGCCGCTGACTGGCGACTTTATCCAGCCGGCTGTTGAGCTGGCGAATGCGCACGCCGATCAGCCGCCGGTCCGTTTCCAGCTGGGTTTCACCCGGACCCCGCAGGCCGATACCACCCTTCTGACGTTCCAGGTGAGTCCAGCCACGCACCAGGCGGGTTGACAGGTGACGCAGCTGAGCCAGCTCCACCTGCAACTTGCCTTCATAGGACTGCGCGCGCTGGGCGAAAATGTCCAGGATCAGGGTGGAGCGGTCCAGCACCCGGCAGCCACAGGCTTTCTCGATATTCCGTTCCTGCACCGCACTGAGCGATTTGCTGACCAAAACGAGATCAGCCCCGGTCTGCTCCACCAGGCTTGCCAGTTCTTCCACTTTGCCGCTGCCCACATAAAAGCGGGCGTCGGGGCGGTCGCGGGCGGCACTGACCACGCCAAGCACTTCAGCACCGGCCGAACGGGCCAGTTCCTGAAATTCATCCAGTTCGCCTGGGCCTGTCATCCTGAAAACAGGATGGAGAATTATGGCGCGGTCGCCCCGCTCCGCACGATCAAACAAGAATGTGCCTATTCATTATCCTCGTCTGCAACGCGCACGTTCCGTGCTGGTACCACGGTGGAAATGGCGTGTTTATAAATCATCTGGCTGACGGAGTTTTTCAGCAGCACCACGAATTGATCAAATGATTCAATCTGGCCCTGTAGTTTGATTCCGTTGACGAGATAGATGGAAACGGGAACGCGCTCCCGGCGAAGCGCATTGAGGAAGGGTTCTTGTAACGACTGACCTTTTGACATGGCCGCTCTCCTTTATTGTCGTGTGTCCCGCCTGCCTGACCCATGCAGCGAGGGATGCAACTTATCTTGGTGCTGTAACTAAATTATTCAAGGAATCCGGCAACTTCCTCGAATACCGATTCCCGTGCTGATCCTGCATCCAGATCATACCATATGGCCGAGGTTTCCTGCCGCAACCAGGTCAACTGTCGTTTGGCCAACTGGCGGGTGGCGGCGATGGCCTGCGAACGCATTTCGTCAAAGCTGATTTCACCTTCCAGGTACGACCATGCCTGGCGGTAGCCCACACAGCGCATGGCGGGCATATCGCGTTGGATACCCGGCCGTTGGTACAGTTCCTGCACTTCATCCATAAAGCCCCGCTCCAGCATCGCGTCAAAGCGCTGTTCGATGCGCTGATGCAACACGCTGCGTTGCTGCGGACAAACCACCAGGCGCAAAATACGGAAGCCACTCTGCTGCTCCTGTTGCAGGCGGTGTTCGCGCTGCAGATCGCTCAGTTTGCGGCCCGTGATTTCAATGACTTCCAGCGCCCGCTGAATGCGCTGCGGATCGTTTGGGTGGATACGCCGGGCCGCCTCGGGATCGCGCTCGGCCAATAGCTGGTGCATCGCGGGCCAACCCTTGCTTGATGCCTGCTTTTCCAGCCGCTTGCGCAGCAAGGGACTGGCCGGCGGCAATTCTGCCAGACCGCCGCTGAGCGCGCGGAAATATAACAAGGTGCCACCCACCAGCAAGGGCACACGTCCGGCGCCGTGAATGCGTGACATTTCGATCAGCGCATCCTCCCGGAAATCCGCGGCCGAGTAATTTTCATTGGGTTCACGCAGGTTGATCAGCCGGTGTGGCGCACGCGCCAGGAATGCGTCATCCGGCTTGGCCGTGCCGATATCCATGCCGCGATACACCAGCGCTGAATCCACGCTGATGATGTCCAGGGGAAATTTTTCATGCAACTCGGCGGCCAGTCCGGTTTTGCCCGATGCCGTCGGGCCCATCAGAAAAATCACTGGCGGGCGGTCGTGACGGGTGGACATGCTCATCTACCCCGCAAAAACAGGCGGTCCAGCGCGGCCATATCCAGTTGCACCCAGGTTGGCCTGCCGTGGTTGCAGTGACCGGAACGCTCCGTACGTTCCATGTCGCGCAACAGTCCGTTCATTTCCGCCAGGGTCAGCTGCCGGTTGGCCCGCACCGACCCGTGACAGGCCATGGTGGACAGGATTTCGTTGCTTTCCACATCGACGCGGTCACTTTCTCCCTGGCTGGCCAGGTCGGATAACACATCCCGCAATAATTGCGCACCATCCGATTCGGCCAGCAGCGCCGGCAATTCACGCAGCCGCAGGCTCTCCGGCCCGCTGCGGTCTACCACCAGGCCCAGTGAAGCCAGCTGCTCGAGGCGTTGTTCCGCCAGGTCAGCTTCCGCCGTGCTGACCCGTACATCCAGCGGCACCAGCAAGCGCTGGCAGCGTATGCCATCAGACGCCCAGCGCGATTTCAACTGCTCATAGGTGATGCGCTCATGCGCCGCATGCATATCGGTCATGACCAGGCCGTGGGCATTCTGCGACAGGATGTACACCCCATGCAGTTGGGCCAGCGCATAGCCCAGCGGCGGAATTTCCTCATCCGAAGCGGCAGCCGCTGCCAGCGGCCCCGCAGTTTCGCCATCCGTTGACTGACCGAGCACGGCCCGGTAGGCGGATATCTGTTCGGCCACCGGCAAACCCATGCGCTGCTGATGGCCCGGCGCGGCGAATACCCCGCCAGAGCCGCCACCTGCGGCCGTTCCCGTGCCGGAGGCCGCAGCCGGATTGAATCCAGCACCCGGTGCCAGACCGGGATGACCGCCTGGCCGCGGCGACCCCGCGCCTGCCCCCGAATCCGCCAGGGCATGATGCAGCGAAGAGAACAGGAAATCGTGCACCGCGCGGCCGTCGCGGAAGCGCACTTCGCTTTTCTGCGGATGAACATTGACGTCCACCCCGGCGGGCGGCAGTTCCAGGTACAGAACAAACGCCGGGTGGCGTCCATGAAACAACACATCCTGAAACGCTTTGCGTACCGCATGGGCAATCACGCGATCGCGGATGGCGCGGCCGTTGACGAAAAAGAACTGCCGGTCAGCCTGTGCCCGGTTATACCGCGGCTCGGCTACCCAGCCATGCAGACTGAGTTCGCCGCGGCTCTGGTCGATGGCCAGTGCATGCGCCATGAAGTCTTCGCCCAAAACGTCTTTCAGGCGGCGCTCCTGCTGCTCGCGGCTGATGGCCGGCGGCTGCTGCAGCACGGTGCGGCCGTTGTGCTGCAGCGCGAAGGCAACGTCGAACCGCGCCATGGCAAAGCGTTTCAACAAGCCATCAATATGGCCATACTCGGTGCGCTCGGCACGCAGAAACTTGCGCCGCGCCGGCGTGTTGTAAAACAGGTCCGCCACCTCGATCCGCGTGCCCTGCTGCACCGCGTGCGGTACCGGTTCAGAAATGGTTCCGTTACGCACAGCGACATTCCAGCCGTGCGGCTGGGACGCGTGCCGCGATGCCAGATCCATCCGCGACACCGAGGCAATACTGGGTAAAGCCTCGCCCCGGAAGCCCATCGAAGCCACCTGTTCCAGGTCCTGAAGCGAGGTGATCTTGCTGGTGGCATGACGCTGCAGGGCCAACGGCAATTCCTCCGGCAGCATCCCGCTGCCATCGTCGATGACGCGTATCAGGTTTTTGCCACCGTGCTCCAGCACCACGCTGATGGACTGCGCCCCAGCATCCAGGCTGTTTTCCACCAGTTCCTTGACCACCGAAGCCGGGCGCTCCACCACCTCGCCGGCGGCGATCTGATTGACAAGATGGTCAGGTAACAGCTTGATGGTCATGGCAATCGGCAGCACCGGCTGGCGTCGAGCGGACTGCATGATAAACACGTTTGGCCAACGGAATAAAGCCCTGCCGCAGACCGCGGCAAGGACGAAATCAGCAGCGCCGGCCCCGCGGAACAGACTCAGGTGGTGGGAATCAGCAGCTCCGAACCCACGCGAATGACATCATTCTGCAAATCGTTCACCTGGCGCAGGCTGTATAGCGTCACCCGGTAACGATTGGCAATGTCACCAAGGGTGTCACCGTGCACCACGCGGTGCCGCACCGGGCGGCGGTTGGCCGCAATCCAGGTGCCCGGCGGCGGGCTGAGGAAGAAATAGTCCTTTACGCCGCGGGTGATGGCGGCTGCCATCTGCCGCTGCCAGGCCGGGTCGCGCAGCTTGGCTTCTTCCGACGGGTTACTGATAAACGCTGTTTCCACCAGGATGGAAGGCACATCCGGTGATTTCAGCACCAGGAAATTGGCGTGTTCCACCGACTTCTTGTGGGTTTTGCCAAAATCCACCATGGAAGCGAACACATTTTCCGCCACCAGGCTGCTGGCTTCCATCGTGGCGCTTTGCGACAAATCCAGCAATACCGAAGCCAGCACATTGTCCTTGTCACTGAGCGTGACACCACCCACCAGGTCGGAATTGTTTTCGCTATCGGCCAGGCGCCGGGCGAATTCACTGGACGCGCCGCGGCTGGACAAGACAAACACCGAGCCGCCGGCAACGCGGGAATCCCTGAATGCATCAGCATGAATGGAAATGAACAGGTCAGCCCGGTGGCGCCGTGCCTTTTCGTAGCGCTCACGGTGCGGCAGGTAATAATCGCCATCGCGCACCAGCACGGCCTGCATGCCGGGCTGCTGATCAATGGCTTTTTTCAGCTCACGGGAAATAGCCAGCACCACGTCTTTTTCGCGGGTGCGGTTGGGGCCAGAGGCACCCGGATCTTCACCCCCGTGTCCCGCATCAATGGCAATAATCACATCGCGGTCTTTCTGATTGATCTCGGATAGCTGCTTGACCGGCGCACTGCCACTGCTGCCGTTCTCCGGGTACAGGTCCACCACCAGGCGGTGCCCGTACTGGCCGGTCGGGTCAAGTAAAAAACTTTTGATTTTGCTGGCGGTGGACAGATCAAGCACCACCCGCAGGGTATCTTCCTGCGGCGCGCCGTGGCGAATACCGGAAATGACACCGGCATGCTCTTTTTCAAATTGCAACTGATCCTGCAGGCGGGAAGCTTTCAGGTCGACCACAACCCGATGCGGGTTTTGCAGGGTGAACAACTGGTAATCGGCGCGTGCGCTGAGGTCCAGCACGGCGCGGGTTTTCTCCGGGTCGGTCCAGACACGAAAGCCGCTGACTTCGACGGCAAATGCCGAGACCGAAAACCAGGCCAGAACTACCGCAATGACAGGGCGCATTGTCATTGTTTTATCAACCTCCCTTGTCGACTGAGCCAATGATGAAGTGAAAATCGTGTAATTGCAAGAGTTTTGCTTAGAAAACCGCTAGATACAATACCAAACTAGAAACAGCATTTTAAGTGTTGCTTAAACACTGCCGGACCAGCCGGGCGGCGGCCGCCGAGTGGGCCTTGAGTTGCATCACCCGCCCCTTGCCGAGTTCATCCAGATGCAGTTCCAGGTCCGGAGCAGGCAGGAAACCAGCACCTTTTCCGGGCCATTCCACCAATAAAACACTTTTATTATCAAACAGATCTGCCAAAGCCAGGTATTCCAGCTCGGCGGCGTGTTCAATACGGTACAAATCCAGGTGCAACACCTGCACGTCCGCTATCTGGTAGCTTTCCAGCAAACCATAACTGGGGCTTTTAACCCGTCCGGGGTATCCCATGGACTGAATCAGGGCGCGCGCAAATGTGGTTTTGCCTGCGCCCAGGTCGCCGCTGAGGTAAATGACCATTGGCGCCTGCAGCCCCTGCGCGCAACGGCAGGCCAGCGCCAGCACCGCCGCTTCATCTTCAAGCTCGATCCGCCCACCCCAATCAGACATGCAATATCATTCCGGGTTCAGCACCCTGGGCAACTGCCGGATGATGTCACTGGCAATCAGGCCACGCTCGCCAATGGCCCGCGCGGCCAGATCACCCGCCGATGCATGCGCGGTCACGCCGACAGTGGCCGCATCCCATAAATCCAGCCCTTGCGCGATCAGTGCGCCTATCACGCCTGCCAGCACGTCGCCGGTACCGGCCGAGGCCATGCCCGGATTGCCCAGCGGACAGATGGCATACCGACCGGAAGGGTCGGCAACCACCGTGCCGCAGCCTTTCAGCACGACCGTTGCATCAAACCGCTCAGCCAGTTGGGCCGCCACCGCTACCCGGTCGCGCTGTACTTCGGACGCCTTGCAGCCCAGCAGCCGGCCCGCTTCTGCCGGGTGGGGCGTCAGTATCCAACGCCCCCGTGGCAGATCGCCCTGCTCTCCCATGTGCGGATGCAAGCGCGCCAGAATGTTCAGGCCATCAGCATCCAGCACGATGGGCAAGGCAGTTTTCATGCAGGTTTTGAACAGGTTTTCCGACCACGACGTCTGGCCCAGCCCGGTACCGATGACGACCACGCTGATCTGCTGCAGCAAGGTCTTCAGTTCCTTGCCACGGCGCACCCCCCGCACCATCAGTTCCGGGCAGGTGAGGTTCACCATGGCGGCGTGTTCCGGGCTGGTGGCGAGCGTGACCTTGCCCGCACCAGCGCGCAGTGCGGCTTCCCCGCACAGGCGCACGGCACCGCTCATGCTGCTGTTGCCGCCGATGCCCAGCACCCAGCCAAACGAGCCTTTATGCGAATTGCGAGCACGCCTGGGCAAACTATTGCCGATTATGTTTTCGCGTAATAATATTCCCGAACTGGAAATAATACTTTTAACGGAGTCCGGGACCTGCAAATCGGTGAACACCACGCGGCCGCAGTGATCGGGGCCGTCGGCGGTATACATGCCCCGCTTCCGACCGACAAACGTGGCGGTAAGGTCGGCACTGACGCAAACCCCCATCACGCGTCCGGTGTCAGCATCCAGGCCCGAAGGAATGTCCACCGCCAGCACAGGACGGCCAGCAGAGTTCAGCAACGCTATCGCGGCCGCATAATCTGCCTGCGGTGCCCGGTCCAGCCCCGTGCCCAGCAAGGCATCCACCAGCAGATCAAACGGCGCGGGGTCTGATACCGGCCAGGATTGTGTTTTGCCGCCCGCCTGGTGCCAGCGTTGTGCCGCCTGGGCGGCATCGCCTTGCAGCAGATCTGGCGCTTTCAGGGCACACACCGTCACCGACAGGCCGGCCTCCCTGGCCAGCCGCGCGATGACATAACCGTCGCCGCCGTTGTTACCACCGCCGCACAGCAACAGCCAGTTGCCGGCGTCCGGAAACGCCTGCCGGGCAGCCTCGAAGGCAAACCGCCCGGCCCGCTCCATCAGCTCCATGCCCGCAATGCCATGCGCTACAATGGCGCTCTCATCCAGGCTCCGGACCTGGTCTGCGGTATACAATCGGTCTGCACTCTCCCTCATAAACGAATTATAGCCATGATCGATAACGCGGGTAAGCACCCTTCATCACCAGCCGCCGGCGCAGCCCGGCCGCTGAACGAGGCGGCGCTGGCCGATATCAAGCGGGACATCATCAGCCGGGGCCAGGCGCTGGGTTTTCAGCAACTCGGCGTCAGCGACATCCGGCTGGAACAACACGAAAAGCACCTCAGTCGCTGGCTGCAGCGGCAATTTCACGGTGAGATGGAATACATGGCGCGGCATGGCAGCTGCCGCAGCCGCCCGGAGGAACTGGTGGCGGGCACGGTGCGGGTGATTTCGGCCCGTATGGACTATCTCAGTGAGGAGGCCACACCCGCCGATCAGCTGATGGAGCAACCCGCCACCGCCCTGATTTCGCGCTACGCGCTGGGCCGCGACTACCACAAGGTGATGCGCAAGCGCCTGCAAAAACTGGCCAGCAGCATCGAACAGGACATTGGCCATTTCGGCTACCGGGTGTTCGTCGATTCAGCGCCCGTGCTGGAAAAAGCGCTGGCGGAAAAAGCCGGTCTGGGGTGGATCGGAAAACACAGCAACCTGCTGAACCGCCAGGCCGGCAGCTGGTTCTTCCTCGGCGAAATTTACACCGACCTGCCGTTACCGGTGGATCAGGCGGCGGAAAACCATTGCGGTAGCTGCACCCGCTGCCTGGATTTCTGCCCCACCCGGGCCATCGTGGGCCCTTACCAGGTGGATGCGCGCCGCTGCATTTCCTATCTGACCATCGAGTTGCGCGGCTCCATTCCCGAGGATTTACGCGCGCTGATGGGCAACCGGATTTTCGGCTGTGACGACTGCCAGGTAGTGTGCCCGTGGAACCGCTTCGCGCAACACAGCGGCGAGCCGGATTTCACCCCGCGGGCCGGCCTGGATGCCAGCAACCTGGTGGAACTGTTTGGCTGGACGGAAGCGGAGTTCCTGCAGCGTACCGAGGGCAGCGCCATCCGGCGCATTGGTTATGACTGCTGGTTACGCAATATCGCGGTGGCGCTGGGCAACGCGCCGGCAAGCCCGGAAGTACAACAGGCATTGCTGGCGCGGCGCAACCATGTTTCGGAACTGGTCCGCGAACACGTCTTGTGGGCGCTACAACAGCATGATTTTAAAGCGTGACAGGGGGTACTAAAGCCACCAGCCGGTGTGATATTCTGACCATAATGAGAACATCTATCCGCGGACCCTGCGTCCGCGGTCTTTTTTACACAGGAGTATGACTTATGGGTACCAACCAAATGCCCATTCTGGAAATGCTGGCTCAACTGAGAAACCATGGCGGCGCCGCTCGTACCACCGGCTTGCCGGATGACACCGTGGTCCGCTTTGCCAGCCTGGACAACCGCCTGCCGGAAGCGGTGCAGGCCGCCGTCGAGGCTTTTAATGCCTTGCGGGATGAAGAGCCGGAACTGCTGGAGCTGGACGAAGACGACCAGATCAGTGAAATTCAGGCCGGTTATGTCAATTTCTACCCGGATGATGCGGTCAACCCGTATGTGGCCTTGACCGCGCGCGGGCCCTGGGTCATCACGCTGAAAGGCGCGGTTATCCATGACTCGGCCGGTTACGGCATGCTCGGTTTTGGCCACGCGCCACCGGCCGTGCTGGAAGCCATGAGCCGCAAGCAGGTGATGGCCAACGTGATGACACCCAATATCAGCCAGAAACGGCTGCACGAAGCCCTGCGCCGGGAAATCGGCCACCGCCGGCCGGACGGCTGCCCGATGGACCGCTTCCTGTGCCTGAACAGCGGTTCCGAAGCGGTCAGCGTGGCGGCGCGCATTTCCGACATCAACGCCAAACTGATGACCGACCCGGGTGGCCGGCATGCCAACAAGCAGATCCGCATCGCCAGCCTGCGTGGTGGTTTTCACGGCCGCACCGACCGGCCGGCACAGTTTTCCGATTCCAGCCGGCAGACCTATGCCAAGCACCTGGCGAGTTTTCGCGACCAGGACCGGCTGATCACGGTTGAGCCCAATGATATCGAACAGCTCAAACAGATTTACCAGTGGGCCGATAGCAACAATGTGTTCATCGAAGCCTTTTTCTTTGAGCCGGTGATGGGTGAAGGCAATCCCGGCATGGCGATCACCCGGGAGTTTTACGATACGGCCCGCGCGCTGACCCGGGAACATGGCTCACTGATGCTGATCGACTCGATCCAGGCCGGTTTGCGCGCACATGGCGTACTGTCCATTTGCGATTACCCGGGATTTGAAGACGCCGAGGCGCCGGATATGGAAACCTATTCCAAGTCGCTGAATGCCGGCCAGTACCCGCTGTCGGTGCTGGCACTGGATGAGCACGTGGCCAACCTGTACCGCAAGGGCATTTACGGCAACACCATGACCACCAATCCTCGCGCCATGGATGTGGCCTGTGCTGTGCTGGAAGGCGTGACACCGGAATTGCGCCGCAATATTGTCGAGCGAGGCAAGGAATTCCTCGACAAGTTCAAGGCGCTGCAGGCTGAGCTGGGCGACCGCATCACCCAGGTGCAGGGCACCGGCCTGCTGTTCAGCCTGGAGCTCAACAGCAAGCAATACAAGTGCTATGGCGCGGATTCCACCGAGGAGTACCTGCGTATCCAGGGCTGCAACGTGATTCACGGTGGTGTGAATTCGCTGCGTTACACGCCCTATTTTGGCATTACCTCGGCCGAAGTGGATCTGATCGTGGCCGCCACCAAGGATGCATTGTTGCACGGCCCCATGCGCTCAACGGCCAGTGAAGCCGAAGCAGCCTGACTGCGTTAGCCGAACTGACGTCAGCAAATACCCGCCCGGCTTTTTAGCCGGGCTTTTTTTGTGCTCCGCATCACCCACGGCGCAAGCGCCAGAGCCGGCGCATAAAAAGATGCCGTGAACCGGCGGAGAGGTGCCGGCCCACGGCGTTTGCGCCCGACCAGGGTGCGCAAAAAAGCATGGGGATTTGATCAGCCCGCCAGGGGCACTACACCAGCAGCACGTCCACCAGCCGCAGCAGCATCGCCAGCCCTGCCAGAAACAGCATAAAACCCAGCGCATTGGCCACAATCGCCAGGCCCAGGCGGGCCCTGCTCCAGCGGGCCGAACCCAGGCGGCCACCTGCCGCAGCAGGGCTGAGCCTGGTGGCAATGGCCTGGGGTTTAACGCCCCTGGCGGGTTGCCACAGTTCGGGGCCATTGGCAGGCTCAGCGGCGGGTGCAAGCAGCATCAAAACGGATTGGAACATGGGCTGTCTCCTGTGGTGTGGCTACAGAAGAACACAGGCGCTTCTCAAACCATGAGAAGCCTGTTGTCAGCGGTGTTGCGCCATGGGCTTGGCTATCTTAGGGCCCGGCTATGCTGGGCTTCAGCTGTATTGGGCAGCCGTTTTTTGCGCTGCTTCGGCCACCAGCTCGCGCAGGAATTCCGGCGCCAGCACTTTCACGTCGGCGCCATATCGCAGCACGTCCATGGTCAGCTCGCGGGCATTGCTGAACGGCACCTTGAGCACCCAGCAACCATCGGCCTGGAACGCACCCTGCTGATCGGGATGCCAGCTTTCTTCGGCAACCCAGCGCGACATCTCCGGGCTGAAACGCAATTCCGCGGTATGCTCCGCCGGCCCGGAAAAAATTCCATAGGAACGGTCAAAATGCCGGGACAGGTCGGCGTCGCTGACTTCCCGGGCAGCCTGGTCCAGCATCTTCTGCTCGCGGATCCGTTCCAGTGCGAAACTGCGCAATCCTTCGGCACGGTGACACCAGGCATCCAGGTACCAGGAGTTGCGGTACTGGGTGAGCCGCTGGGGTGATACGGTGCGTTCGCTTTCTTCGTCGCGGCGCCGCCCGTGGTAACGGATATTGAGCCGCTGACGCTGGATCAGGGCACCCAGCACATCCTGGAACATGCGCGCCGGCACCGGCCGGCCGGCCACGTGCTGGATGTGGATGCGCGAATCACCGCTTTCCGCCTCGATGCCTTTTTGTTGCAGCAATGACGATATCCGGCCCTGCAGGGATTCCAGCTCCCCCTCCAGCAAGCCCGGCTGCACATTGGATAAAACCTGCCGCGCCGTCAGCAGCGCCTGCAACTCTGCCGGGCTGATCCAGATGCCGGGCAGATCAAACGGCTGATCGTAGCTGCGATCGTAGAAAAACCCACGTGACTCGGGATCCTGCTCAATCGGCGCACCGAGAAAATCCCGTAACTCGGCCACCAGGCGATACAGCGTGGCCTGGGAACATTCCAGCCGCTCCATCAGGTCCTGCCTGGAAATGGGCGTACGCCGCTGGCTGAGGATATTGTGCAGGTGATACAGGCGCTCGACTTTAGACATGGCCAGCGGCCCTGTGCAACGGTTGCGGCGTGGCGGCGGTGGCCGGCATCAGGAAGCTTCGGCTGCCCGCATTTCAATAAATGCCAGCGCCCTGGAAATGCGCTGCAGGCTGCGCTGCTGGCCCACCAGCCACAGGGTTTTGTCGATCGAAGGAGACACCGCGGTAGCGGTCAGGGCCACGCGCAAAGGCTGGGCGATTTTGCCCATATTAACCTCCATATGCTCGGCGGTGATACGCACTGCCTGGTCCAGTTGTTCCGGCACCCAGTCAGACAGGTCGGCCAGGCGGTCGGCAATGGCACGCAAGGGCTGCTCCGCCACCGGCCGCAGATGCTTCTTGGCCGCACCGGCGTCAAAGCTCTCGAAATCCTGGTAAAACACGCGGCTGATCTCAACCATTTCGCGCAGGGTTTTGACCCGCTCTGCCTGCACCTCAATCAGGTCCGTCAGGGCCGGCCCATGCTCCGGATCCAGCCCGGCATGCTGCATATGCCACTGCAGATGCTGCGCCACCTCGGCGGCCGGCAGGCTGCGCATGTAATGCTGATTCAGCCAGTCCAGTTTTTCGGTGTTAAACGCCGACGCTTTGCGATTGACATCGGCGATATCAAACTTGGCAATCATTTCCTGCAGGCTGAATACCTCTTCATCACCACTGGACCAGCCCAGCCGCACCAGATAATTCAGCAATGCCTGCGGCAGATAGCCATCATCCCGGTACTGCATCACGCCGACGGCGCCATGCCGTTTGGACAGCCGCGCGCCATCGTCACCCAGAATCATCGGAACATGCGCGAAATCGGGCAGGTTCGCACCCAGTGCCCGGTAAATATTGATCTGCCGTGGCGTATTGTTGATGTGATCATCGCCACGAATCACCAGCGTGACCGCCATGTCGATATCGTCCACTACCACGGTGAAATTATAGGTTGGCGACCCGTCCGGCCGGGCAATGACCAGGTCGTCCAGTTCGTTATTGGAGATACTGATGCGGCCGCGCACGCGGTCATCGAATTCCACATTACCCTGGTCGGGATTGCGGAAGCGAACCACCGGGCGGATGCCCGCCGGAACATCTGCGCGGTCACGGCACAGTCCGTCATAGCGTGGCTTGAGGCCCTGTTTCATCTGCTCTTCGCGCAGTGCCTCAATGCGTTCCTTGCTGCAATAGCAGTGATAGGCCTTGCCTTCACGCAACAGGTTTTGGGTGACCTCGGCATAGCGGTCAAATCGCTGCGTCTGGAAAATCGGGCCTTCGTCGTAATCCAGGCCCAACCAGGCCATACCGTCCAGGATGGCCTCAACCGATTCCGCGGAGGAGCGCTCCAGATCGGTGTCCTCGATGCGCAGGATGAACACCCCGCCGGCCGCGCGGGCCTGCAGATAGCTGAACAAGGCGGTACGCGCACCGCCCACGTGCAAAAAGCCGGTCGGGCTGGGGGCAAATCGGGTTCTGACAGTCACGGACACTCCAATAAAAAAGCCGCCTCAATGGAGGCGGCAATTTATCAGAACTATTGATCCCGCAGGTTTTAATATCCTGCGCCAGCTTGCCTGGCCATTAGCAATTGTTTTCCTTGATCACG
>JBFIHZ010000059.1:0-15978 GCA_041601535.1 Lysobacterales bacterium
AGATGCCCCCAGTGTGGCTAACATTCCGAGTTGCGCCGCTGTGCTGATCATGGCTCTGCGAGTCATTTTCGTGGCCGGTCGCTTGAAGGGTTTTGTGTTCGACATCCTGCTTGTACTCCCGGTGAGCTGCGAGTTCGGCTGATCAATCAAAGGCTCCCGGTTTTACTGACGTATTCGCGTCAGAGCCTCTCATGTCAAAATTATCGGTTAGTCCATTAAAGTATACCGTATACCTTTGAGACCAAGAAGCCAAAGAGGACAGCACAAATCATGACGAAGACGGTCTCCTAACGTGGTTTACATACAAAACCCGCGTACATTGACCTAAAATTTTGCCAACCACGCCCGCGGCTTATATGCTGAGTGTTCGGCTGTTTCCTTAACAGACCTGTAACCCAACCGGGAGATAGACATGGAATATGGCATCCTTGGATTGATCATTCTTATCTTGGACATCTGGGCCATCGTAAAGGTGGTGGGCAGTTCTGCCAGCACCGGAACCAAGGTCTTGTGGGTTTTGCTGATCCTGATTCTGCCGGTGGTAGGCCTGATTCTCTGGTTTCTGCTGGGTCCCAAGGGATAGCCGGACGAAACTGCCGTGTTGCGTGAACCCCTTGGTTCACGCGGTGCCGCGTGGCTCAACGGGCTGAGTCGTAATGCGCATGTAAATCCCGGATCAGAAACAACCTCCAGATCCACAGGCTGGTAACAAGCAAGGCGGCAATCGGCAAACCGGGCGACGGTAAGCCAATCACGACGAAATCATACAATCCGTGCAGCAGCGCCGCGCATGCCAGGCTGGAAACCAACGCCAGCCAGAAACGGTCGGCGCGCAAGCGTGCCCGGCCCAGGTAATAACCCCAGATGGACGCAAACACGATATGCACCACCGGACCTGCAAAACCCCGCGCATAGGCTTCGCCGCGGCTGAGCGAACCCAGGTACAGAACGTTTTCCACTGCAGCAAAGCCCAGCGCAATAAATGAGGCATAAATAATGCCGTCCAGAGGCTCATCGAATTCCCGGAACCACAACACCACCAGCGCAAACGGTATCAGTTTGGCCAGTTCTTCGATCGGCCCGATCACCAGCACGCAATAAGCCAGCAAACCAGGCAAACTCGCTTCCGCCAGGTAATAGGCATCGTGTCTCAGGCCCACCAGGTCAAGCGCCTGGTACAAAAACAGCCCAAGGTAAAACGACCCCACGCCCATCATGAAGGCCAGCAGGAGATGCGCGGGCGGCTCAGGCCAGCGGCGGTCCACATGGTGGTGATAAGCCACCCAGAACAGCGCGGGCAGAATGACCGGAGACAGAATTATCAGGTATTGGATCATTGCCACGCCCTGCTTTGGCGCACGGCACCCACGGGAGACACCGTCGCTTTGTGTTGCTGGTCAGCAACATTCGTCCAACCATCCAAATGCATGCCTGATCGCCAGAATTTTATTACCCCGCGGTCAGGTCTCTTGCCCGGCCTTGCGTGCGCGGCGGCGCAGCATTTTCTCGGTCAGCCGTGGCGATGTTCCCGGTTTGCTCCAGGGGCAGCGCGCGATGCAGATGCCGCAGGCCAGCGTCTCACCAAAATACGGAATGCATTTGTCAAAGTCCACGTACCATTTCTCCACGCCGCGCACCATTTGCTTGTCGTTGGAAATGGCGCCAGGGGGACAGGCGTTGGTACACACCTGGCAGCGCAAGCAGAAATCCTCGGCACCGATGTCCACCGGCTGATCAAAGGTCAGTGGCATGTCGGTGGTCACCGCCGACAGGCGGAATGACGAACCGTAGGTACCGTTGATCAAAGACCCGTGTTTGCCCAGCTCGCCCAAGCCGGCCTGAAGCGCTGCCGGCATCATGCTCAGGCCGGAGGCATATGGCCCTGGCCAGCCACGGGCAGTATGACCCTGCTGATGAATGAAATTGGTCAGCCGCCGGGCCACCCGCGCCGCGCGGTTATACTGCCGTCCCACCTCAACCCCGGCATCCGGCTGTTCAAATGAGGCCGGCGCCTTGTTCAGTTCATCGTAATCCATCGACACGCCAATCAGGATCACATTGGCTTCCGCCACTTCATAGCCTTCGTAAACATACTCCGGCTGCATCGCTGTGATGCCCACCAGGTCGCCTTCGTTCTCCAGCACAAATTCTTTGATCAGTTTCGTCCACTGCTCCGGTGATTTTTCCACCCGAAGTTCAGCCATCGGCACGGGGTCCGGCCCACGGTCGGCTTGCGGAGTGAAGACCTCCCGCATCTCGGCCGATTGACGATGGTAATTGATCACGGTTTCCTGCAGCACGCCGTGGGTCTGGCGGGAAGGCGGATGCCAGAAAAACGGCGAGGGCGGGCGATATTCTGTTTCACCCAGGCCGTTGACCGTGTTACCGGAAATATCCGGGAATGCGTCCGTGAACAGCTTGTTGGGTGTGTAGTCCGGGAATGGCTTTTTCATTTCATTGGGCGCCCTTGTGTTGCGGTAAACCTTGAGGATTTACTGTAGCAGGTCTTCAATGGCTTGCAGAACTGACGGAAACGCGGAGCTGGCAGGCATCACCAGTTCGAAATGCCCAACGTCCGGCGGCACGATAATGGGCACATCTTCACCCAATGCCAGGGCTTTCTCGCGGTAGGCCCGGGATACTTCCAGCCAACCGAGGTCGTGTTCACCGTTAACGATGACTTGCGGCAGACCCAAAGGCAACAGGGCTGCGGCCGAGCCGTGCAAGTAGTGCTCGGGAACCTCTTCCGGCGTTCCACCCATTAGCTGTTGCGATACGCCGCCACAGGTCTGGTTGCGATAGGTCAGTTCGAGATCGGCGGCCGGCGCCAGCGCCACAACGCCCTTGATGGGCAGCGGCGACGGGGTATACAGCACACTGTCTTGCGGCAGGCGTTGGCGGGCTGCCAGCCACAGCGCCAGATGACCGCCGGCGGAATGCCCCGCTATCACCACCCGGTTCAGGTCCAGTGGATGATGTTGCGCGGCCTCTGCCAGGCTGTCGGTGCCAGCTGAAACATCCTGGAACGTCCCAGGCCAGCCGCCGCCTTCATTGCCCACCCGGCGAAACTCCAGCGCCCAGGTCGCCAGACCTGATTCCGTCAAGGCATCGGCCATCGCGGCCAGGTGGCCAACATCGTATTGTGCGAGCCAGCATCCGCCGTGCACCAGCACCACCACCGGAAACGGGCCGTCGCCTTCGGGCAGGCGCAACTCGGTGAACTGCAGCGGGTCGGGACCGTAGGAGAAACGATGGTCCGGGGCGGGCTGTGGCTGGGCCAGCAATTCGGCCACGCTGGCCACCTGTGGCCCGGCTGACTGTTCAGCCCATGCCAGCGGACAAGTGAACGCGGTTGCACAGCCCAGAACGATCAGGCCCAGTAACATCTTGTTGAGCACCCCGTGAGACTGCCCGCCAGCTACTTGCGAAGAACCGCGATTCAACCGCATGAACATTACTCCTTAAAACATGGCCAGGTAATCTGGCACCTTATCAATAGCCAGCACCACTGACACCACCAGGCAAAGCACCAGCAGACCATTGCGCCACGGACTGGCAGTGTACTCGGCCATAACTGCTTTGCGGTTGACCAGGTAAATCATTGCGATGATCACCATGGGGATGACCAGCACGTTGACCCCCATCAGCAAGACCACCTTGAGCATGGCCGGAAAACTCCACACGGGCGCCAATGCTGCCGATGCCAGCGTCACGATAATCAGCATGCGGCGGAACAGGCGATTGTCCTCGCTGTAAGTCCAGCGCTGGCCGAACATGTCCAGAGAAAGGTAAATCACCACCTGAACACAAATGACCAGCGTGGTCATCGCCGCGATAAACAGGCCGAAGGTAAACAATGGCGGGCCCATAAAGCCCAGCGCTGCGGGAAACGCAAATGTCAGCACCTGGCCAGCCGCATGTACCGTTTCAATGTCGGCATGACCCGGCAAGGGATAAAGCGCATAACCACCAGCGATCAGGATAAACATGGCGTAAGCGCCGAAGATCAAGCCCAGGTTGATTATCGATTTGCGCAGATCCTGCTTCAATTTCAAGGCACCGCTGTGCGCATCGGAACTCAGGTAAGGAATGGAAAGCAATGCGCCCGGGGCAATGGCCGCACCCACGATGGCGATAATCGAGCTGGTGCTCATGCGCACACTGTTACTGGCAGGCGCAGGCAGGTCGGCCGGAATCCTGGGGATAAAGCCGGCCAGGATGTCGCCCAGTTCTCCAAAACTGCGCAGGGCAATCAGCAGAAAGCAGAAAAACATCGCCACCATCATCACCGTCATGGCTTTTTGCATCCGGTCGTAGCCGTGCGACAGCACCAGCCACAACACCAACACCCCGAGAGCAATCGACGTAATGACCTCGAACATGTGGTAGGTGCCCAACTGCGCCGCCGTTGCTTCAAGACCGGGCGGATGCATTCCAAACAGGGAAAGCAGGGCCGACGTCATCACGGAAAACTGCCCCATCGCCACCAGGATGTGAATCGGCACATTGATCAGCAGGAACAACCAGGCCACCGACGGGTGGATATGGCGTGAAATGATGCGCATCATGCCTTCGCCCTGGTTGATGGTGCCAATCCGGGACGAAGAGTCGACAGCCGCTACGAACAAGGGCAACATAAACAGGATGACCCAGAGCAGATCGTAACGAAACCATGCACCCGCCAGTATCAGCGAGGCAACCGCTCCGGCCCCCATGGTGCCAGCAGCTATCACCGCCGCGGGCCCGACAAGACCATTGAAAAGATTGATAATCCGACGCATGGGTTGTTTGCACTCTCTCCGTAGGGGGCTGTTGGGGAAGCTAAGGTACCAGCGGATTCTACCGCCCCGATACAGAAGCATGTTCCGGGTTGCGCTCAACGCAACAAATTCGTGCATTCCATGCTATGACTGCCCACTGTCGACACGGTAACCTTGATCCGGAAACCGTCAAAATCACATTTAAACAAGCGCAGGATGATGAAATGACAGCTATCAAATTCAAACGTATCGACCATGTTTCACTCACGGTACTGGAACTGCAACCGGCAATCGACTTCTATACGCGTGTCTTCGGCGCTGAGCTGGACTACCGCATGGGCCCGTTCGACGCGGCAGAAATCCCGCCGATGGAAGATGGCCGCGACTGGACCGAAGCGCACATCAATGTGCCCGGTGCCCGGCTTGAAATCGCCATGCTGAAAATGGCCGATGGCCTGGGTATGGAGCTGTTTGCCTATGCCAAGCCAGAGGATGCAGCCACCACACCGCCACGGAACTGTGATGTCGGAAGCCGGCACCTGTGTATCGAAGTCGAAGACCTGGATGCCGCGGTAGAAACACTTAAGCAGGAAGGCTGCACGGCCATGGCCGGCTCCATTGACATGCTTGACGGACCGTGCCCACCCAGCCGTTCCTGGTATGTGCTGGATCCTTTTGGCAATCAACTGGAGTTGGTGGAGTACCATTAACACCCGCATTGCCCTGGATAACGACCTGGCTTGTTGGGTCGGGGCGCAGCGCCCTTACACCCGAATTAACCATGTAATGAGGAACACCAATGTCACGTAAAGCAATCAATCCGGACTCAATGTATGGCAGCGTGGAATACGGCTTTTCACACGCCATTTCCGCCCGCGGCGCAACTACCATTCATTGTGCCGGCCAGGTGGCCTGGGACAAGGACTACAATGTTGTGGGCGCCGGTGACGTCGCCGCGCAGGCCCGTCAGGCACTGAAAAATCTCAAAGAAGTATTGGCTGCAGCGGGTGCCACCCCGGCAGACATCGTGCGCTTGCGCACCTACGTGGTGAATCACCACGCCGGCCTGCTTGAGCCCATCGGTGCCGCAATCGGCGAATTCTGGGGTGAAGTGACACCGGCGGCCAATACCTGGATTGGCGTGCAGGCCCTGGCTTTGCCCGATTTCCTGATCGAGATTGAAGCCACCGCGCAGATCGACTGAAGCGGATCACGTGGCCGACCATGACATCGTGGTCATCGGTGGCGGCCTGATTGGCTGTGCCACCGCCTATTATCTTGCCCGCTCCGGTGCACAGGTGCTGTTGCTGGAGCGCGGCCAGGTCAATCAGGGTGCATCGGGCCGGAACGCCGGCTCGCTGCACTTTCAGCTTGAGCACCGGCTGATCCAGAACATCGAACTGGATGTGCGCGAACTGGAGTTCTACGTGGCGCTGGCCAAGATCGCCATCGATCATTGCCGCGGCCTTGAATCCGAACTCGGCTGTGATCTGCAGGTGGGCATGAACGGTGGGCTGATGGTGGCGGAAACGCCCGATCAGGTCAGCTTGCTCAAGCGCAAGGCCGAGGTTGAAACCCGGCAGGGGCTGGACGTTGAATTACTCGACGGCGATGCCGCCCGCCGGCTGGCACCGTATTTATCCAGCAACATACTTGCCGCCTTGCATTGCCCGCACGAGGGGCACAGCAATCCCCGTCTGCTCACGCCCGCTTATGCCCGCAAGGCAACCGAGCAGGGCGTTCAGTTGCTGACCGGCGCGCAGGTCACCGGCATTAACCGCGAGCGCGCCGGCGGCAAGCACTGGCGGATCGAGTATCGGGACCAGCAACAGCCGGACCGCAGCCAGGAGATTCGTTGTCATGCTGTGCTTAACGCCGCCGGCGCCTGGGCACGCGAAGTGGGTGCCCTGGCCAACCTGCACTTGCCACTGTTCCCGGTTGGCCTGACCATGAACGCCACCGAAAAAGTTGCGCCCTGCGTGCCGCACCTGATCCAGCACGTGGGGCGCCGGCTGTCGCTCAAACAAACTGACGACGGTAATCTGCTGATCGGTGGAGGCTGGAGCGCCCGGCTGGGGCAGCAGCATGGCCATTGGGCGGAAACAGCAGCACCCGAGATCCTGCTGGACTCAGTGCAGGGCAACCTGCGCGCCGCCACGGAGGTGGTTCCCATGGTCCGTTCACTGCGCCTGCTGCGTACCTGGACCGGCACCACTGCGATCACCGCAGATCATCTACCGGTGCTGGGCGAAGTACCCGAAGCACCCGGTTTTTTTGTCGCAGCAGGCGGATCCGGTTACACCTATGGCCCGACCTATGCCCGCATGATGAGTGAGCTGATGCTCACCGGCAACTCATCCTTTTCATTGCAACCCTTCAGCCCGGCCCGGTTTGGCGGACTGAACGCCTTTATGGGGCAAGCCGGATGAGCTCGCGTATTAGCCGCGGCGTTGAGCGTGGCGTCGACATCAGCCTGACCGTGGATGGACAGGCAGTACCTGCCTGCGCAGGAGAAACCCTTGCCACTGTGCTGCTGGCTATGGGCATTACCACCTTCAACCGCACGCGCCACGGTGCACCGCGCGCACCCTATTGCAATATGGGGGTCTGTTTCGAATGCCAGGTGCTGGTGGCAGCCAGCGAAAATGATGAATTTCACTGGGAGCGTGCCTGCATGTGCCCGGCAGAGGCCGGCATGGTCATTAAAACCGGAGCACAGCTGAGCGCAGAGGAACCAGGCCATGGCAAAGACTGATCTGGCCATCATCGGTGCCGGCCCGGCCGGCATGGCGGCGGCCGAAACCGCCAGCCAGTGCGGGCTGAACGTGACCGTGGTGGATGAACAGGGCAAGCCGGGCGGGCAAATCCTGCGCCAGCCACCGAAAGAATTCAGGGTGGCGAACTGGCTGGACGGCAAAACCTACCGCCAGGGCAAGGCACTGCTGCACCGGGCTGAAAACAATCCGGCCATCAACTGGCTGCCGCGCTCCACCGTTTCGGGTATTTTTCCACAGCAAGAAACCGGGTTGGATTGCCGCTTTCGCTTGCTGGTCGATAGCGCCGGTAAAGCACACTCGCTGGACGCCGAGGCGGTACTGATCGCGCCGGGTTGTTATGACATGCCGGTGGTATTTCCCGGCTGGAACCTGCCCGGTGTGATGGCTGCGGGAGGTATTCAGGCGTTTATCAAAAGCCAGCAGTTCCTGCCCGGCCAGCGTTTTGTTTTTTCCGGCAGCCACCCACTGCAGCTGGTCGTCGCCGACCAGATTGTCCAGGCCGGAGGTGAAGTCGCCGCCGTGCTGTTCGCGCAAAGCCGTTTCCGCGCGCTGGAGCTGTTGCGGCAGCCGGCTGTGGTATTACAAAACTTCGGTAAATTCGGTCAAACGGCTGCAATCCTGGCCCGCCTGCGGCGTGCCGGCGTACCGGTTCGGTTCCAACAGACGCTGGTACGTGCCAACGGCGATGATGCGCTGCGCAGTGTTACGGTCGCGCCTGTAGGCGCGGATGGCTTGATCCGGATGCAAGACAGTGAGGATATCGACTGCGACCGTTTGGGCGTCTGCTACGGTTTCCTGGCGTCTTCGGAACTGGCGCGCCAATGCGGCGCGGAGTGCCACTGGGACAGCGCGCGCGGTGGCTGGATTGCCCGGCACGATGAATGGATGCGCTCCAGCGTGGAACAAGTGTTCGTGGCCGGAGAAATCACCGCTGTGGCCGGATCAGACGTGGCGGCAGCCGAAGGTGAGCTGGCGGCCATCGGCTGCGCGGCCGGCCTGGGACGGATATCGCCGGAACTGGCCGGAAAACTGGCCGGCCCCGTGCGGCGCAAACTGCAGCGGTTAAACCGGTTTGCCCGACTGCTGGGCGCGTTGTCCTGGCCTGGCGCCGGCCTGCTGGATCAGTTAATGGCGGAAACCGCCACGGTATGCAAATGCGAAGAACTGACGGTAGGCGACATACTCGGTTTGCTGCAAGCTAATCCTCACATTGCCAGCGTCAATTCTGCCAAGCTGCTGTCGCGCACCGGCATGGGGTTGTGCCAGGGTCGTTATTGCCACCACGCCCAGACCCGTCTGTTATCCCGTCAGCTGGGCGTGCCGGAGCCGGCGGTTGGCGCATTTACCGCGCGTTTTCCCGCCAAGCCCATCGAGATTGGCCGCCTGGCCAACCTGGATGCCTGAACGAGCGGATCAGGGCCCCGGCAGGAACGGCATGGTCGCTTCGATTTTCTGCAGCAGACGCACCGCGCCCACCGGAAGCTGACGGCCCAACCGGGTGATCACGCTGGCACTGGTATGCATCAGTGCCGAGTGTTTCAGGGGTATCGCGCTCAGGGTTCCGGCAGCAATTTCGCTGTGCGCCGCGATGACCGGCAAAATGGTAATGCCCGTACCGGAGCGCGCGAATTCCTTCAGCACCAGCAGGGAATTGCTCACCAGCGCCGGAGTGATAAAGACATGTTCTTCGGCTTCCGCCGCGCGCAGCACCTGGCGAATGCGGAACGCTGTCTCCGGCAAGCCCAGCCGGGCGCCAGCCAGGTCTTTCAATGTCAGCTGATTGCGTCGTGCCAGCGGATGGTCCGGGTGGGTAATCACTTTCAACGGCTGGTCGGAAGAAGCACGCACCCGTATTTTCGCATCGGGCTCGGGTTGGAACACCATGCCCATATGTGCCTCGTCATCCAATACCATGCTCAGCACCTCGGCCGTTCCAGCGGTAAGCATCTCGATACGGATTTCCGGGTACTGGGTCATAAAGCGCTGTAACAGATCCAGCAGCAGGTCACCGATCATGGCTTCACCAACGGCCAGCTTGACCGTGCCGCCGCGCAGACCCTTCAGGTCCCTCACTTCAGAAATGAAGGCTTCCTGCTGGGTGGTGAACTCGCGGTAATAAGCCAGGGCCACTTCGCCGGCCTCAGTAAGTTTCAGCGGTGTACGGTGCCTTTCTATCATTTGCACACCGAGTTCCTCTTCCAGCTGGGCAATCTGCCGGCTGATCGAAGATGGCGCTACATTCAAATTTTCGCTGGCTGCCCGCATGGTGCCACCTCGCACGGCTTCGGCGAGGTAACGCAGGCGGTTGTCGTGAAATCTTGGCATGGGCGAAAGTAAAACCACTAGTCATTCATTTTGGGTTTTCTGCATGTTGCGCAAATCGCAACAGAATTGAATATATGATGTTATTGCTACGCAGGTCAAGGGTTCGTAGCCTCTGACTCAATTACTCCTCGCAACAAGCGCGACTCAAGATATTCGTTACATTCACTCAGGAAAGGAACCTCCCAGGATGAATCACCACTTTTCCGGCACACGGATCTGTGTACCGGCCGCAAATTTTTGCATCAGAACAAGCGGTGACTTTGACTTCGAGCCGCGTTTAACGCCAGCCGCGAATCGTGCCATTCAGTGCAATCTTACAGGTTCGGTACTGTCCAGTAGTTTTCTAGACCGATCACCACTCCGATGACGATTATTCGCCAGTTTGGCATACCGCGTAGCAAATGAAGCGACGGTTACCTGCCGCACAGACCTTATAAAACGAACTAACCATAACCACCTACGAAAGAGGAGTAAGAAATGAGACCATTTTTGCCCAAGTTTGCTACAGCAGCACCCGGAAAGGTCTACCACCTGCCACCCTGGACAACTTTGCTGCTAATTACCTCGATCAATGTCGCGACACTATCAGGGGCTGTTGCAGCCGAAGGAGCCGAAAGCCTGACCATCGAGGAAGTCACCGTCACCGCCCAACGACGGGAGCAGAACCTGCAGGACGTGCCCATATCGATATCAGCGTTCACCTCTGACGCAATTGAAAGAAACATGTTTTCCGATGTTTCCGAGTACGTCACCAAAACCCCCAATGCCAGCTTCATCTCCAACGGTTCGCGCTCACGCAGGCAAATCAGCATTCGAGGCATCACCAATTTCCTCGGGTTTGAAGGATCATCGACCACAGGGTTTTATGTGGATGACTTCAGCGTAGCCGGCAGCACGATAAATCCGCCCATCATGGATATCGAACGAATTGAAATTCTTCGCGGGCCTCAGGCAACCTACTTCGGCCGAAATGCCCTAGGCGGTGGTGTCAGCATCACATCCAAAAAGCCGACACAAGAGTTTGAAGGCTCGGCCATGTTGGATTACTCGCGTTTTGACACGCTGGATACTGAGGCCGTGCTGAACGTACCGCTTGTTACAGACAAACTGGCTGTGCGCTTCAATGCAAAAAGCGTCACTTCCGATGGCAACATCAAGAACATCAATCCGATAGGCGGTGGCAACCATCAGGACTATGACTACATCAAGACTTCATTGCGCTACACGCCCACTGATAATCTGATTATTGACGCGATGTTCCAGTACGCCACGGAAACGGTTGGCATGCGAGAGGGCGTTCCGTCAGGCGTGTTTTCCAATTTCGCCGGTAATGTGCTTTATGCCGGCCAGTTTCCGGACCGGGACGGCGATGGATTATCTGATCCGTTCATTGACGAAGTAGGCTTTTATCCGGAAAACACCAACCGCACCAATTTCGACCGCTTCCAGAGTGTTGGCACCAACCTCCGCAATGGTGTGCTGCGAATTGAATACGACGCTGGACCCCTGCTGTTCACGAGCATAACCGGTTACATTAATTCTGACTTCTTTCTGAACGGAGATATTGACGGTAGCAGCCGGGACTTCTTTTATGAGCGCCGCAATAACGAACGAGAAAGCTTTAGCTCAGAGTTCCGCGTACAGAACACCGATGACGGCCCATGGCAATGGAACGTGGGTGCTCTGTATGCCGAAGATGACGGTACCGATTTCAACCGGACGATGGTCGGCGCTGAAATGCCATTCGGCCTGCCTGAAGGAACCCCGGTTGGTGTCACCGATGAAATTACCGGTTCGGACAACTGGGCGGTTTTTGGCCAGGCGGACTACGATCTGAATGACAAATTGACTCTGTCAGCGGGTGGCCGGTACAGTGAAGAAAGCAAAACCTTCAGCATCGCCAGCGTGGTCGGTGTCCAGGAGCAGTTCCTCACCGCCAGCCACACATTCACCGACTTTTCTCCCCGCGTGGCCATGACTTACCGCGCCACCGATGCCACCACGTGGTACGGCACAATATCAAAAGGGTTCAAGTCTGGCGGCGTTCAAGTTGCGCCTAATCCCGATGCCGAAACGTTTGATCCGGAAGAACTGTGGAACTATGAAATCGGTATCAAGGCCGACCTGTGGGATCGCCGACTGCGGCTAAATGCATCGCTGTTTTACATGGACTGGTCTGATTTACAGGTCGCCTTCCGTGAAAACCTGATTAATGAGGACGGCGATTTTGTGCAGTTCGCAGGAGTCAATAACGCCGACTCAGCCACCTCCAAAGGGGCCGAGATTTCCGCCTCGGTGCTGGTGACTGACCGCCTGCTGATGAATTTCAATGTCGGCTACCTCGACGCGGAATTCAACGAATTTGTTGCCTTGATCGATGGCGATAACCGAACACTCGATGGTGAAGTCATTCCGAACTCACCCAAATGGACGGCGAGCGCGGATGCCCAATATGATTTCAATTTCAGTGAATCTTGGGCAGGGTATATCCGCCTTGAATGGAACTACCGTGATCAAATCAAACCCACCACGACTTCACTGATCTACTCAGGTTACCCCTGGGATGTTCCCGCCTATGACGTTTTCAATCTGCGCATTGCGGCAGAGCGGGACAACCTGCGTATCGTGGGATACGTGGAAAATCTGTTCGACAGCAACTACTACACGAATGCCTACCAGAAGGCGTTTGCGGGTGGCCTGTTTATCGAGCCGTCCTATCAGAATTATGGCATCCGGTTGACCTATTTCATCAATTGATCCCCACCAATAGCGCCAGCCAGGACATGCTGGCGAAGGACAAGAATATGACTTTCCTACGTAAACTGTTTTTTAGTCTGGCTCTAGCCGCGGCAACCTTTCCCGTTGCCGCCCAAGAGTCCGAACCTGTAATCGCCCTGGTGGACGGCTTTGTGGTTCAGCTGGACGGCAAAGCACCTATTGCTGATGCCGTCGTTCTGATAAAAGGAGAACGCATCACGGCTGTCGGTTCGGCCGCCAAACTGGACATTCCGGAAGGCGCCGAGATTATCAGCGTCAACGGTGCTTACCTGATTCCGGGCTTGATGAACATGCATATCCACCTCGGGCTGGTGCTTCCGGGCAGCTCCGCTGCCGAACTGGCCAATGAAACCGAGGGAGAACTGACACTTCGTATGGCGGAAAACGCTCGCAAGACTTTGCAAGCAGGTGTGACCACCATCCGCCAGCCAGGAGATTCCATGCATGGCGATCTCGCCCTGAAAAAGGCCATCGCGAAGGGCCAGGCTCAAGGTCCGCGAATTTTCAGCGCCGGGGAAACCGTTGTGGTCACGGGCGGCCACGGTTCTGAGCATGGCAAAACCTACAACGACGGACCCTATGAACTGATGAAAGCCGTGCGACGCGAAATCAGCGCAGGGGCACAGTGGGTCAAGATATTGATCTCCGGTGGTATTGCAACCAATGGAGGAGAAATCTCACAACCCCTGATGACACCTGAAGAAATCAATGCTGTGACTGATGCCGCCCACCGTTTTGGTGCAAAAGTCGCCGCGCATTCAGGTTCGCCGCAAGCCACACATGTGGCCGTTGACGCGGGCGTGGACAGCATCGAACACGGTTATTTTCTGGATCGGTCGGTGTTGAAAAAGATGGCCAAGGCAGGCACCTGGCTGGTGCCAACCATCGTCGTCAGCCAACCAGCTTCGCAACCGTTCTTCGAGAAAATGGGTTCACCCCAGTGGTATCTGGACCGGCGAGACTCGGTCGGCAAAGATCACTGGAAAGCCCTGCAGACGGCCATTGAGGAGGGTGTGAATATCGGCTTGGGCACGGACCAGATGGCCTTTGAGCCAAATGACGGCACCACTGCGACCGCCCGTGAGGCTCAATATTATGTGGAAGCCGGAATGTCTCCCTTGCAGGCGTTGCGTTCGGCCACCATTGAGACAGCGCGTATGCTAGGCGCGGAACAAGATCTCGGCTCTATCGAAGCGGGCAAGTTCGCGGACATCGTGGCGGTGAGCGGAAACCCGGCGAAAGACATTAAAGCCTTGCGAAACATTCACCTCGTCATGAAAGGCGGAGTCATTTATCGCAACGAACTGGATCATTGACTGATCCTCAACATCGAGGCCCGGAGGGCCGGCCAGGCCGGCCCTCCCCGCCATTAATGCGTTTTCCTGACAACTCCGCCCGTATTCCTTCTCCTGCTGTTCGGTTTGAACTGCCCACCCCTCCCAAGCTCTCTTGATCACGGCATACTAAGCTAGTTAACGGTTTCCGCACATCTTGCTGGACGTGCCTCACGCAGCGTTGCGTAAAACGCAACAGATTTTCGTAAATCGTGATATTGATACATTGGCCCAGCCCTCGTAGCCTGTTCATTCAGATTCCAATGCACCGACTGCTTCTTTTGGCCGGTCGCAAAAAAATAACCCGGGAACGATTTCATTGTGAATAGAGACTCCATAGAGTGGCGGGGCTATATGCCCGCGATAACAACACCTTTTAATGAGCATGACGAGCTCGACCTGGCGGCGCTGCGCGCGTTGCTTGAATGGCTGGCTGAGGAAGGCATGCATGGACTGGTGGTGGCTGGCACCACCGGCGAGTGGTTCAGCCTGCAACCGGAAGAAAAAGCCGCCCTGTTCCGCACCGTGGGCGAAGTACTCAAAGGACATATGCCGCTGATCGCCGGCTGCAACGCCTTTACCGCCAAAGAAGTGATCAGCAATGCCAAAACCGCGGCCGAGGCGGGTTTCGACGGCATCCTGGTCACACCACCGCCTTATGTGCGGCCGAGTGAAAACGAGGTCATTGCGTTTTATCAGGACGTGGACCGGGGCACGCCATTACCCATCTGCATCTATAACTGGCCACCAGGCACCAATATTGACCTGAGCCTGGAAACCCTGAAACAGCTGGCGGAGCTGGAACACGTGGTCGCAATCAAGAACTCCACCGGCAACCGCGAACACTTTATCAACGTGATGCGTGCGCTGAACACGAAAGTGCGTATTTTTGGCATACCCATGACAGCCGCCGGCGTGGACATGGTATGCAACAACGAAGCTGACGGCACCATGGGCGCCGGGGCGGTACTGGGCCATACCCAGCCGGAATTTTACGAAGCCTTGTGGGCCGGCGACCGCGAGCGCGGTCTGGCCGCGGCCAGCCAGGATGAACGCATCATGACGGAGTGGTTCAACCCGGATTACACCGCACGCTTTGGTTCAGCCCAGGCCGTATTCAAAACTGCACTGAACCTGCAGGGTTTGCCTGGCGGATCTCCACGGCGGCCCATTCAGCCATTGAGCGAAGAAGGCGTGGCCGTCGTCAGGGGAACGCTGCAGGAGCTGGGGCGCCTGTAAGCCGGAATTAACCGTTGCAATCAACACTCAAGGAGCAGCCGTGAAACAACAAAAAAACACCGTTCAATTGCGGTTCAATAGCGCAGGCACTTCGCTGGCACTGGTACTGCTGGTCTCGTCGCTGGGCCTGGTGGCTTGCGACCGGCCGGCCGACTCCACACCCCCGGCGACAGCGCCCGAAACGGCTGCTCCTGAACCTCAGCCACACGCTGCTGAAACGTCCCAAACCGCCGCGCAGGCGCTGGATGATCTGATCCGGCAATATGCGGACGAACAACGTAACAACGACAACCGCGCCAGGTTGCGCGAAGTATCCGCGGATTCATTCCTGGCTGAAATCGAAGCCAAGCGGGCCTTGCTCGAAGCGGTCCGTGCTGTTGACCCGTCCAGCCTCTCGCTGGAAGAGGGAATTGACCGCAAACTGTTGATCGGTTTGCTGGAGTCGGAAGTTCACAGCGCAGAAACCATGCGCATCTGGGAAAACGATGCCGCGCTGTATGTTCCGGCCTACCAGATCGGCCGTTTGCTGGAACCGCAGTCGGCCGAACCGGCCGGTGAACGCCAGGCCGCTCTGCTGGCCCTGCTTGGCAAGCTTCCGCAGCGCATCGAACAGGCCAGGGAAAACCTGCGCAATCCGCCGCGCCGTTTTACCGAATCTGCCATTTTCAAGACCCAGGGAAGCATTGCCACGCTGGAAAAAGAGGCACCCGCTCTGGCCAATGCAGGGGTTACCCCGGCGGACCAGTACATCAGCGCCGTGAACGA
>JBFIHZ010000060.1:0-15953 GCA_041601535.1 Lysobacterales bacterium
AGCGAGCCACTCAGCGCCGCCGTGTACGCCCAGCTGCCATCGGATTTCCAGTCGATGGTGGGGTCACAGCAGGTATTCGCCAGCACCCCCTGGACAAACCAGTTTTCGCCACCATCGGTGGAGTAGTACATTTCCTGGCCGCCGTTGTTGTTGGCCCCGGCGATCACCTGGCTGGGGTTGGCCGGGTTGATCTCTACCGTCACTTCATCCGCGTTCAGCACCTGGTTCAGCTTGATTTCGCCGTTGACCAGACCGCGCTGCGCCAGGCTGGCTTCACCCTCGTCGTGCTGTCTGCTTTTTTCAATGAATTCGCCGCTGCGCAACACGCCCTGGTAGCGCCGGTAGAACAGCGGCACCGCAGCTCGCGGGTATTGCGCCGGACCGGTGCGGCGCAGGTGCGGAAACTCGCGGCGCAGCTCAACGCGAAAAAATGCCGGTATGGGAATTGAAAGCTGTGCTTCATTTGGCGCCAGTAACAGCAAATCTTCGGCCTGCAGCTGATAATTCCGGTCATCCCAGGGGCCATACTGGGCGAGTTGCTGATAGTTCACTGCGGGGTCAATACCCAGGGCCTGATCAATGTCCTGGGCTGACGCCGTGCTGACCAGCAGCAGGAGCATGAACAGGAACATGCCCGGCATGCGTTTGTGATTGCGACAGTCTGTATTCACGTTGTGGAAATCCGCGGCCGGCTGTTACCCCTTGAGCGCCAAGAATAGCAGAATCGGCTGACGGTAATTCACCTTGCCCGGCCCACAACACCCGCAAAACTTTTCGTAAATATGGCCGTCATCCGTTATCATTCCGACTGAAGTTCATAACACTCCAGCACCCGCCAGAGGTGCGGAGCAGAAAATAAAAAAGGAGAGGAATGTGCGCCCTACCACCCCGCTGGCCTGGTTTATGGTCACCGCGCTTGCCCTGCTTTCCAGCGGGCCGGTGCAAGCAGCATCTTTCAAGAACCTCAAGGGCGTGCCCGACTTGCGCTCGGAATCGGCACTGGTGGTGGATGCCAACGGCGACATCATCTACGGCAAGGATGTTGACGCGGTGCGGCCCATTGCTTCCATCACCAAGCTGATGACGGCCATGGTGATACTCGACTCCGGCCTCGACCTGGACGAAAAAATAACTGTCACCAAAGCCGACCGCGACAGCAAACGCCTGACCGGTTCGCGGCTGGAGTACGGCGCCAGCCTGTCGCGCCGCGAAATGATCCTGCTGGCTATCATGTCATCGGAAAACCGGGCAGCCGCGGCTCTGGGCCGGACCTATCCGGGTGGCTTGAAGGCCTTCGTGCAGCAGATGAATAACAAGGCCGCGGAGCTGAACATGGACAACAGCCGCTTCGCTGACCCGGCCGGGCTGGACGCCGCCAACACCTCCACCGCCAGCGACCTCGGCAAGCTCGCGCTGGCAGCCAACGAATACCCGCTGATCCGCCAGGCCAGCACCACCCGCCAGATGGAAGTGCGCCCGTGGAGCAACCGGGGGCCACTGCTGTACAACAACACCAACCGGCTGCTGAAAAACGACAGCTGGGACATTGCGCTGAGCAAAACCGGCTACATCAATGAAGCCGGCCGCTGCCTGGTCATGCGCGCCACCATCAAGGGCGAGCCGGTGTCCATCATTCTGCTCAATTCCTTCGGTAAACTCACGCCGTTCGGTGATTCCAACCGGCTGCGCAAATGGCTGACTGCCCAGGGTTAGATCGCCGGGCCGGGCCGGCGGGCTGATGTTCCGTCGGCCGCCCCCGGCCGGCTTGTGTCCGCCGTACTGATCCGCAGCGGGTGGATGGGTTAAAATCTGCACCTATGCCCAAACATGCCCCACAAGCTGAACAGCCGGCCAGCGGCGCACCCGCGGAAGAGCGCTTTATGGTGGCCGCGTTCTACAAGTTCGTCGAGCTGCCGGACTATGAACAAATGCGCCCGGGCCTGTTGCAACGTTGCACCGACCTCGGCCTGCTGGGCAGCATTCTGCTGGCCGCAGAAGGCATCAACGGTACCGTCAGCGGCCCGCCACGCAGTGTGCGCCGCCTGTTTGAACGGCTGCGCCAGGATGAGCGCCTGCAGGACCTCCACTACAAGGAGTCGTGGGCCGAACGGCAGCCGTTTTACCGCATGAAGGTGCGGCTTAAAAAGGAGATCGTCAGTCTTGGTGTGGATGGCGTGGACCCGTCACTCAAGGTCGGAGAATACGTTGCGCCACAGGACTGGAACGCACTCATCAGCCGTGAAGACGTGCGCGTCATCGACACCCGCAACCACTACGAATACCACCTGGGCAGCTTCAAGGGCGCGGAAGACCCGAACACCGATTCCTTCCGTGATTTTCCGCAATGGGTGGCGCAACACCTGGACCCGGCCAAAGACCGCAACGTGGCGATGTTCTGCACCGGCGGTATCCGCTGTGAAAAAGCCACCTCCTATTTGCTGGACCTGGGGTTTGAAAACGTCTATCACCTCGATGGCGGCATTCTCAATTACCTGGAAACTGTGGATGTTCAGGACAGCCTGTGGCAAGGCGATTGTTTTGTTTTTGACAACCGCGTAACGGTGGACCATCACCTGGCCGAAGGCGATTACGAGGTTTGCCCGGCCTGCCGCATGCCCCTGAGCGCGGAGGACCGTGAATCACCGCTGTTCGAACTGCATGTTTCCTGCCCGCGCTGCCATGGCCGGCTGACCGAGAAAAAGCGTGCCGGGCTGCTGGAACGCGCCAAACAGATACGGCTGGCCGCGGAACGCGGCGAACAGCACATTGGCAGCCCACCGCAAAAGCCGCCAAGCGAATAAGCCAGCCCGAAGCCACCGGTCCGCTTCCCCTGTTTATCTACGCAGCCCCCAGAATAGAGCCATGAACAGAGCCATGAGCAGATCCCATGCAACTGAAACACTGTAACAACACCGCCGACTTTCGCGAGCTGGCCCGGCGGCGCCTGCCGGGACCCATCTTCCATTACATCGACGGCGCGGCCGATGATGAAGTGACCTACCGGCGCAATACCGAAGCCTTTGAGCGCTGCGACCTGGTGCCCAATGTGCTGGCCGGGGTGGAGACCATCGACATGAGCACCACGGTAATGGGGCAGAAGCTGGCCATGCCCTTCTTCCTGTCGCCCACCGCCTTGCAGCGCCTGTTCCATCACGATGGTGAGCGCGCCGTGGGTGCGGCGGCGCAGAAGTTTGGCACCTTCTTCGGCATTTCGTCGCTGGGCACCGTCAGCATCGAGGAAATTGGCCAGACCATCAGCACGCCCAAAATGTTCCAGCTGTATGTGCACAAGGACAAGGGGCTGACCCGCGGCATGATCGACCGCTGCAAAGCGGCCGGCTTTGAAGCCCTGACGCTGACGGTGGACACCATCGTCGGCGGCAACCGCGAGCGTGACCTGGAAACCGGCTTTACCACACCCTTCCGCCTGAACCTGGCCAGCCTGTTGAGCTTTGCCACCCACCCACGGTGGGCGATCAACTATTTCACCCACGAAAAGTTCGAGCTGTCGCAACTCAAAGACCACGTGGAAAAAGGCACCAACGTGGCGGTGTCGGTCTCTGAATATTTCAGCTCCATGCTGGATCAAAGCATGGACTGGTCCACCGCCGAGGAAATTGCCCGCTACTGGGGTGGACCGTTCGCGCTGAAAGGCGTGATGTCGGTTGCCGATGCCGAGCGCGCCGTGGATATCGGCGCCAGCGCCATCATGGTATCCAATCACGGCGGCCGGCAACTGGATGGGTCCCGCTCACCGTTTGACCAACTGGCGGAAATCGTCGATGCCGTGGGTGACCGGGTCGATGTGATCTGCGATGGCGGCATCCGCCGCGGCACCCATGTGCTCAAAGCCTTGTCGGTGGGCGCCAAGGCCTGTTCCGGCGGGCGCGCTTACCTGTACGCACTGGCCGCCGCCGGACAGCCCGGGGTGGAGCGCGCGCTGCTGCTGATGCGCCAGGAAATCGAACGCGATATGAAACTGATGGGCTGCCGCAACGTGTCTGAACTGGGGCGGCATAACCTGCGTTACCGCTGATGTACCCGCGGCCCGGCCTGTCTGACAGTGCATGGGCTGACGCTTTCATGCCACCCCGGCGGCGCAATTTGTTAAGGTAGCCACACCCCGCCTGTCGCGCCGGAGCATACCAGCCGCATGGAAAAGACCACCGTCGTTGCCCTTACCCTGGTGCTGTACAAACTGCTCCTGATCAGCATCGGCATCTGGGCCAGCAAACGCAACCGCAACGCAGAGGACTTTTTCCTCGGCGGCCGCGGACTGGGGCCGGTGGTGGCCGCCATCAGCTATTCATCCAGCGCATCGTCCGCCTGGACCCTGCTGGGTGTCAGCGGCGCTGCCTATGTGCTGGGGCTGTCGGTGGTATGGATCGCGCTGGGCTCCATCACCGGCATGCTGGTGGCCTGGTTCTGGATTGGGCCACGCCTGATGAACTACACGGCTGCACGGCGGCATATCACGCTGACGGATTTTCTCGCCGATGACAGCCAGGGCGGGGTGCGCAAGGCCATCGTCTTTGCCGCTTCAATGATAGTCATTTTCGCATTCACTTTTTATGTTGCCGCGCAGTTTCAGGGTGCCGGCAATACCTTCTCCAGCACGTTCGCGTTGCCGATGAACCAGAGCATCATGCTGGGCGCGCTGATCATCATGGTGTACACCCTGCTGGGCGGATTCTGGGCGGTCAGTGTGACCGATACCGTGCAGGGCGGCCTGATGAGCCTGACCGCCATCCTGCTGCCGTTGGTGGCGCTGGCGCAGGCCGGCGGTTTCGGTGGTTTTGTCGATGCGCTGCATGCGGTAAGCACCCCGGACCAGCTGAGCTGGACGGCCGGCAACGCCGGGCTGGTTGCCGTCGGCCTGGTGGCGGGCAGCCTCAGTATCGGTTTTGGAACCTATGGACAACCCCACCTGCTGGTGCGTTTTATGGCTTTGCGCGATAACAAGGCGCTGCACACGGCACGGGTAATAACCATCACGTGGTACCTGGTGGTATTCGGCGGCATGTGCCTGCTGGGATTGGTTGGTCATGTACTGCACCCGGCCACGGCCAACCCGGAAGCGATCTTTTTTGTACTCACCGACAGCCTGTTCACGCCGGTGATTGGCGGCATTTTGCTGGCAGCGGTGTTATCGGCCATCATGTCCACCGCCGACAGTCAGCTGCTGGTGGCGGCCTCGGCGATCGCGCATGACCTGGGGCTGGGCCGTGGCAGCGAACGGCGCAGCCTGTTGATTTCCCGCCTCACCATCGTCGCACTGGTCATATTGGCGGTGCTGGTATCGATTTACCTGCCGGAGAAAATCTTCAGCCGGGTGCTGATTGCCTGGACCGTGCTGGGCGCAGCGTTCGGGCCCACGGTTTTTATGCGGCTGGCCGGCGTGGCACTCAGGCCGGTGGGAGTCCTGGCCAGTATCCTGACCGGATTTTCCATGGCGGTGCTGTTTTACCTGTTGCCCGATTCGCCGGGGGATGTACTGGAGCGGCTGCTGCCGTTTTGCCTGGCGCTGGGGGTGCTGTTTCTGTTTCGCCAACCGCGCGGCGTGCGCCAAGGCACTGCAGCCGGCTGAGCCGGAGCCCCAAACTCACTGATCCGGCGGTGCCCGCAGGTTTTGTGCCACGGCCACAGCAAAACCGCTCAACCGGTCCTGCTCCACTTCCGGACCCTGTATCCAGATCATGATGCCGTCGTCTTCAATCAACACACCCTGTTGGCCCTGCGTACCGGTAAATATCTGCCCCGAGCTCCATGGCCCCTGCAGCGGTGATGGGCTGCCGCCGCTGGTGGCAAGCTCATCGGACCACATTTGCGCATACTCCCGCATTGGCATGGTTGGGCCCTGGCGCCACAGCGCGGCACGCGTGGTGACACGTACCGAGGCAATCACCCGGATACGGTCGGCATCCTCACCGCGGGCGATGCGCTCGAAGCGGTTATTGGAGCGCAAGGGCTCCAGTTCCATCGCGCAGGTGCTGGCGTCGTTGGGTGAAGCGGTGGGCTGGCGTATCCGCACATCGCCGCTGGGCCGGGGCAGGTGCGCCCAGACCGATTCGTCCAGTACCTCACACAGCGTCAGCTCAGGCTGCAAGGCCAGCGGGTGCTCACCGCCACGAAGAATGTAGCCGAGAAAACCCAGCAGCAGTACGCCCACCGCCAGCACACCGATGGTGTAAGGCCTGGCTTTCACGCCACCGGCCTGGATCGGCCTTGCAGCAATCCGGCAAACCCCATATGAAGGTACCCAGCGGAATGATCGCGCACTGCCAGTCTCCCTTTCCGCTACCAGCCCGACGGGCTGGTCAAGCGGCCTCTATTGAAGCAAACATTTCTGGCCGGCGCCACGCTTATACTGAAAGCCGGGGATGTAATACCCTCCTTCACACACAGGTCCAATGGATGAGGTGGCCCGAAATTTATCGTTAAGGAGATACAGATGACCCTGACACGCAAGCAAACCGAATGGTGCGACAGCAGCCCCTGGGATTTTTCCGATCTCAACGCGCTGTTTATCAATTGCACACTGAAACGCACCGGCACCTTATCGCACACCCAGGGGCTAATCGATATTTCCCGCGAGATCATGGAAAAAAATGGTGTTTCAGTGGAGGTGCTACGCGCCGTGGATTACGACATCGCCTATGGCGTGTGGCCGGATATGACCGAACATGGCTGGGACACGGATGACTGGCCGGGAATTCTGAAGAAAGTAATGGCAGCCGATATTCTGGTGATTACATCGCCCATCTGGCTGGGAGATAAATCTTCGGTCTGCACTCACGTCATCGAGCGCCTGTACGCCGCTTCCGGAGAACTAAACGAACAGGGGCAGTACGCCTACTATGGACGGGTGGGTGGCTGCCTGATCACCGGCAATGAAGATGGCGCCAAGCACTGCGCGATGAATATCCTCTACTCCCTGCAACACCTGGGCTATGTCATCCCGCCACAGGCCGATGCGGCCTGGCTGGGTGAAGCCGGCCCGGGGCCTTCCTACCTGGATGAAGATTCCGGTGGCCCGCAAAATGATTTTACCAATCGCAACACCACCTTCATGACCTGGAACCTGCTACACCTGGCACGCCTGATCAAGGATGCCGGCGGCATTCCCGCCCACGGCAACCAGCGGTCCGCATGGGACGCCGGCTGCCGCTTCGACTTCCCCAATCCCGATTACCGCTAGTCATCGCCGGCAGCTAGCGGCCCGCTGGCCGCGGCGGCAGCACAGCCAGGCGCCGTGACACTTTCGGGATATTTGATCTGTATGGTTTATAACCGGGCTGGCTGAGCCGCCAGCCGCTGTTTTCATTAAAACGAAATCAGACATCGTTCAAGCAAGGAGAAGATTATGAAATTCCGTATAGTTCTGGTTCTGATGCTGTTGATGTTTTCCGGCAGCGCGCTGGCTCAGGCCGGTTTCGGCACGCTTTACTACGACGGTAACGTGGTGGGCACGGTGGTACCGCCCGCTGCCTCACCGATGCAGGGCCGCGACAACATTTACCCGATCATGGGCGGGGTGGAAGGCCAGTACCCGGTGGCTGCGGTAGGCCCCGGACACCGTGATTACCATGGCGGTAAATGGGCAGTGCACGTGGTCAACTGGATGGTGGACGTCGAGCCTTACCTGCTGACCTCCGAAGATGAGGTACTGGATGCCTATCTGGCCGGCGACATTACCATCACCCGCGTGATGGAAGCCGATTTCAAATGCCCCATCCAGCGTAAACCGAAAAGCTGACCACGCGGGCACCGTGCGGCGCACGTTTTCACGCGTGCGCCGCAGCCCGTCGGTAACCCTTTTTATACCTTGCGCGCCGGTGCTTGCGCTTGTGGCGGCCGGCACTCACCCACAGTGCACCCGATATATCGTATGATTGGCGCAACGCCGTCAACAAAGTACCTGCCAGCACAGTCCTATGCCCGAACAAACTACCGGAAACCTCACCACACGTACCGTCGCCATGCCCAGTGATATCAACCCCGCCGGGGATATTTTTGGCGGCTGGGTGCTGTCGCAAATGGACCTGGCCGCCGGCATCTGCGCCGCCAAGCGCGCCCAGCGCCGGGTGGTGACGGTGGCGCTGGACAGCATGAGTTTTATTCGCCCGGTCAAGGTGGGCGATATTCTTGGGGTGTATACCAAGATCGATGCCGTTGGGCGCACCTCCATCATGATTCACGTGGAAGCCTGGGTGCGGCGCGATCGCACCGGCACACGGGAAAAAGTCACCGAGGGCAAGTTCAAGTTTGTCGCGCTGGATGAGAATGGTAAATCCACCCCACTGCCCGACGAGGCGGACCTGCCCGATTACGTCAAGCAGGAGTTGCTCTGACTGCTGCCCAGCCTGTTCGCGTACAGCGGGAGGCAATCGGCTGCCGCTTGCTGGTCGAGGTGCCGCTGGCGGCTGCTTGTGTAGAATAATTCGCCTACACCACCATTCACGCTGACCGGCGGCTTCACCCCGCCGGCCGGGGAGGACCGCAGCATGAAGGTAGCACTCAGCATCATTGACCATTTGCGCCGCGCCCAACAGGTGTATCCGCAGCGGCCGGCGTTTGTCGACGAACCCGAACAACCTGCGCCCGGCTGGGGCACGCAAAGCTACCAGCAAATGGCGCAACTGGCGCGCGCCCAGGCCGCCGGGTTGGATGCCCTGGGCCTGCCACCCGGCAGCCGGGTGGCCATGGTCAGCCAGAATTCGGCACGGCTGCTCACCGCGTTCTATGGCGTGAGCGGTTTTGGCCGCATCCTGGTACCGGTCAATTTCCGCCTGGCAGCAGAAGAAGTTGCCTATATTGTTGAACACAGTGGGGCCGAGGTCTTGCTGGTGGACCCGGAACTGGATGACGCACTCAAGGATGTCCACGCCCGGCACCGCTTTGTCATTGGCGAAGAAAGCGACCGCATGCTGTACCCGCGGGACGTTGAACCACGTCCCTGGCGTGCCGATGAGGATGCCACCGCCACCATCAACTACACCAGCGGCACCACCGCACGGCCCAAGGGCGTGCAACTGACCCACCGCAACCTGTGGCTGAACGCCGCGACGTTTGGCTGGCATATGGGCGTGAATGAGCGCGACGTCTACCTGCACACTCTGCCGCAATTTCACTGCAATGGCTGGGGCATGGTGTATGCGGTAACGGCCATGGGCGGCAAACACATTATCCTGCGCAAGGTCGATGGCCACGAAATTCTGCGCCGCGTGGCGGAGCATGGGGTCACGCTGATGTGCGGCGCGCCCGCCGTGCTCAACATGATACTGGAGGCCGCCGAACATTGGCCCGGCGAAATTCCCGGCCGCGGCACGCTGCGGCTGGTGGCAGCCGGCGCGCCGCCGCCGGCAGTGACCATTGAACGGGTGGAAACCGAACTGGGCTGGCAGTTCAACCAGATTTACGGCCTGACGGAAACCGCACCTCTGCTTACCATCAACCGGCCCTGCGCCGAAACCGACGGCATGACCCGGCAACAGCGTGCCGCTCATCTGGCCAGTGCTGGTGTGCCGGCGCTGGGCGTGGAGTTACGCGTTGATGACAGCGGTGAAGTGCTGGCGCGCAGCAATGTGGTGATGGAGGGTTACTGGAACCAGCCGGAGGAAACCGCCGCGGTGATGCAGGATGGCTGGTTCCATACCGGCGATGGCGGCCAGCTCGACGACAACCACCTGCTGACCATTGCTGACCGGAAGAAGGACGTGATCATCAGCGGCGGCGAAAACGTCAGCTCCATTGAGGTGGAAAGCGCGATGTTTTCCCATCCCGATGTGGATGAAGTGGCGGTGATCGGCATCCCGGATGAGAAATGGGGTGAGCTGGTGATAGCGCTGGTGGTGAAAAGACCCGGGTCAGAGCTAAACGCCGATGAACTGATCGCCTGGACCCGCAGCAAACTGGCCGGCTTCAAATGCCCCAAGCGGGTGGAGTTCCGCGACTCACTGGAGCGCACCGCTACCGGCAAGCTGCAGAAGTTCAAACTGCGTGCACCTTACTGGCAAGGACGCACACGGCAAGTGAACTGATGGCAGGCCGCCAACTACCGGCGTGACCCAACTGGCCAGGGCGGGTGCTGCAAACACCCGCACTGGCCGACAGGTTCCGCGGACTTATTCGTCGCAGTTGTTGTTGTAGATATCGTACAGCTTGGTGATGGTATAGCTGCCGATGCCAAAGCCGAAGTCGAGGTTGTAATCCACCTCGCCCGTGGCCCCGGCCTCGGCCGAGCAGCCATTGAGGCGGAAGGTGGCGGTGCCCATAAAGGTTTCCATGTAATCCGCCGGATCAAAGTCCGGGCCGAAAACCGGGCCGCTGGTGCGATAGAAGCTTACAGTCGCCTCGTCCTGGCCGGTCAGTCCATCGGTAGACCAGTCAAGCGAGCTGGACACGCCAATCAGCCACATCTGGTCGCCAAACAGGTCATAGGTAAACCAGAAAATCACCACCACGCCTGATGGCAGAGGTTCAAACAGGAAACCTTCACCATTGTGGCCATCAATGGCCCAGTTGCCGCCCGCACCCATGGAGTAAGGCACAAAGACCACGCCATCTGAATACACATAAAACTGCGTGACCAGCCCATAATCGGATACACCGCTGCCCGCACCGGACTCGGCCACCAGATTATCCTTGTCGGGCGCATAAATACGCGTAATTGACGGACTGCCATCCACCGCATCCAGCGTGAAATTCGCAGCCGACTGACAACCCTCAATGACGATATCCACCAGCAGGTTGGCCCTGGAGCCGTCAAACTCAAACGGCGTATCAAACGGAATCTCAAAATCAAACGGGTTGGGTGGAGAGGTGTTGACCGAAGGATTCACCACCAGATTGCCGGAATACACCACGGTGGCATCCGGCCCGATGTTGTCGAGAAACGTCAGGCTCATGGTTCCCTGGGTTGCCAGCGTGGAGGACAAGGTTACCGTCACGCCGGTAAATGTCAGCTCTTCAATATCACTTTCAACACCGTCCAGCCGAAACGCCATGCTGCCAATATTGGGTCCGCTCACTTCTGAGCCGTTATACAGCTGCTGATAGCGAATGCCGTCATCACAGAAAACATCGTTACCAAACGGAATGGCATTGCCGGCGTTACCTTCGCTATCAAAATTGGCACTGGGCACCACCGCCAATGCGGCCGCAGCCCAGGCGCCGGGTGAAGCCAGGCACAGGCATACGGTTGCCAACAACAGTTTGATGAACGCCAAACGGCTGCCTTGTTTAAAAAATACGGTTTTTGTTTCCATGGCGAAATCTCCTTGTGCAACACACGATGACCAGAACAGCCATCTGCTTCCTTGCTGCTTTAGTCTAGCAACCGAAGGAGATTGAATGTATCCATTTTCGGGATGGACACCCATTGGTAACCATGCCCGCCACGGCCAAAATGCCTGCTAATTGCAACAAATCAATCTGACATTCCGGCTGAAGAAATGCGGCGCCAGGCTGCCGGCTTGAGTCACGGACGCATGTAGCTGCCGTGGTAATTCATTCGGTTCAGGGAGTTTTCCAGCTCCCGCGCTTGCGGGGCAAAACCAAGGCGGGCCAGCAGATGGGCCTTGGCCTCCAGCACTCTGGGGTCACTGGACTCCTGGAAATACTGTTCAAGCAGGTTCAGCCCTTGCTGCCAGTGATCTGCAGCAGCCCTCGGGGTATCGCCGGCATCAGACAAATCGCCCAGGGCCAGCAAAGCCAGCACCTGCAGCTTGCGAACATCGTGATCCCCGGCGGTTCGCAGGGCCAGTTGAGCAGCCGCATGTACCGCGCTTTGCGCCAGTTGCAGACCCCTGGCTTGGCGGCTGGCCAGGCCAGCCTGCCATGCGGCTTCCAGTTGGGCATGGGCCTGGTCCATTTGCAGTTTTACATTATCCGGATTGATGGTGATCAGCGCATCCAGCCCGGCCAGCGCATCATCGATCAGCGAAGCGGCACATTCTGTCTGCTCATTCATGCGGCATATGGCGGCGATTTCAGTTTGCACAGCCGCTTTCCGCTGCCTCAGGCGGATCACCCCCGGGTCGTTGATCAACAGGATGTCCAGTAACTCCAGCGCGGATTCAAACTGCTCACGGGCTTCATGCCACTGCCCTTTGAGACTCAGGCCAATCCCCAACCAGTAATGGCTGGATGCCAGGTTTTCCCGCCACAAATGATGCGCGGGATTTATCGCGGCCACCTGCTGCTTGACCGCCAGATCCTGCCGGAAATGACTCTCCGCTTCGTCCAGTTGCCCCAGGGACAGCTTCAGTTTGCCCAGGTTGTTGTGGGCAAAGCCCAGTTCCAGCCGGGCTTCGTTGGACCCGGGTTGCAGCGCCACCAGCCGCTCAAAAATCGACTTTACCGTTTCATAGGCCGCCCGCGCCTCATCATACCGGCCGCTGCTTTCCAGGATCCTGCCGTAGTTGGTCCAGGCGTAACCGCTGTGCTCCAGGCGCTCGGCGTTATCCGGTTCGGCCAGGGCCAGACGGTCAACCACGTTGAGCTGATTGAGAAACTCCCTGCCAGCTGCCTCCAGGTCGCCTTGTTCCCAGTACACTTGGCCGACATGGAAATGATTTTGCGCCAGCGCCAGGTTCCAGTCCAGGCGGCCCGGATCGCGTTCGACCAGTTCACGGGTAATGGACAGTGACTCCCGGAATGCCGCAATAGCCTGCTCGGTTTGCGCGCTGTCCATGCGGGCCGTGCCGATCTGGCGCAAGGCTTCGGCACGCTGGGCCAGAATCTCAGCGCGCGCTTCCGCCGCGTCCATGTCCTGGAAGTACTCCATGGCCTTGGACGCCACCCGGCCATACAACTCCACCCGGCCGATGGAATGCAATTCCTCGCGCAAATCGCCCAACAGAAAACCCACCAGGTTCTCCGCCTCGCTGCGGCGCCGTTCGGCTTCAGCCCGGGAATGGAAGGCAAAAAGGGTCAAACCCGCCATCAGCACTGCCAGCGCGACCGAGCCAGCGGCCAGACCCACCATTTTGCGGTGCCGGTGGTGCAGGTCACGCTGCACCAGCTCATCCAGACCCACTCCCAGCAAGCCCGCAATCAGCATCAAGCGAGCATGCCGCCAGTGTGCCCGGCCGCCACGCGCATCGGCGGCCACCGGCTCCGCCGAACCCGCCTGCATGCCGCCGTCAGGATGCACCAGTGCGTCGGGCAGGCAGTTTCGCGGCCCCGTTGCACCGGGCTCGCCATCCACCACGAAGCAGAAAATCCGCTCAGACCGTCCCAGTTGCTGAAAGGTGCGGATTTCCTTGTTGACCCATTCCGAGGTGGCTGCGGCAGGCGAACAAACCACAATCAGCGCCGCTGAATCGTGTAATGCCTGTTCAATCACGCGGGGCAGGTCGGTGCCACTGGGCAGCTCGTCGCTGTCGCGGAAGAACTTGCCCAGGCGGCGGGGCAGGTCACGCTGTTGGCGCAGCAGCGGGGGAATCCGATAGCGCTCCAGCTCGCGGTGCAGCCGCTCCGCCCGTTTGCGGTCGTGGTGGCTGTAGCTGAGAAACGCCCGGTATTTGAATGCCTGCTGCAAGTTAACTTATCCGCCCAGTGCCTGGCTTGCGGTTCACGGGGTCAATCCGCAGCCTGCTGGCAAGCCACCTAATTGCGGATAACCGGTTTGTCACCCGGGGCCGGTGGTCCCAGCTCGGTGGTGTGCACATACTCGTCGCCGCATTTCACCACGATGGTGTATTCATAATTCCCCGGGGTCAGGTCATTTTTTACATTGATTTTATCGTCTTGCAGTTTATCTATGGAAAAGGGATCGGGCGTGTTGAACACGATGCCGATAAAGTCAAAATCGCAAGGTGAGTCGGGGTCACGCCGCCACTTGAGCAATGCCTTGCCCCATACGATGGGATCAACCCGAACCTTGGGATTAAGACTCATATCGACATAAACATACAGCGTCTTGGAAGCCATGGTTTTTCTCCTCACAGGAGTTAACTGCCGGATAGCTTGGTCACTTTGAGTATAGGAGACGCCCCGGAACTTGCTCCTCGGGGTTCTAACCTTTTCTTTGCGCTGCCAGGGACTGGATAATGGCACGCAGATCGGGCATCACGCCGATTCTGTCGTTTGCCGGGTCCGCCGAAGGCGTATTCAGGCCGGTGTCGGACAACAGGCTTCTGAGTTCGGCGGGTGACAATACGCTGCCAGTATCCGCCAACATTACGCCCTGCAAAACCAGTGCAGCACCGGCAACCATGGCGGCTGCTGAAGAAGTCCCGGCAAAAGCATCAGTCCACTGGTCATGCACCGTGCCGTTTGTGTCCGACGTCAGGGTAACCACGCTCTCTCCCCAGGCAAAGCAATCGATGCGGCTGCCATGGCAAGTTTCTTTCCACGGCTGCCACGGCGGTTTGGAATCCGGCCGGCCGGCGGCCACCAGAATGGCACCAGAATCCCGTTGGGCCCGGTTGAACACGGGCTGGTTGCCGTCCATAACGGTATCGAGATCAGCGCTGCCGTTACCGGCCGACTGAACCACCACGATGCCGGCGGCCGTGGCCGCTTCCACCACATCAAACACGGCGGCTTCCGCTTCCAGGGGCAGGAAAAAATGCCCAAAGGTATAGTCCAGGGTCTGTGCTTCGATCAGCAGCACATCACCTGCATCCAGCAGGATGGCGGCCTCGGCTACGGCCAGATCGGTGGCATACAGGTTGCCGGCCCGCCACTGGCCTACCGGGTGCACCGTCTGCAGGCCCGGAGCGATACCAATGCAGTGGGTGTCATTGTCCCGCGCTGCGATCACGCCCAGCACGCAGGTGCCATGGTCCTTGCGCAATTGCACCGTTGCGTAGGTCGCCGGTGCGTTCAAACCGGCCAGATCAGTGTGCAGAAAATCCCAACCCCACTCCACATCGGCCAGCTTGATGCCGGCACCATCGCCACCGTTGCGGGTCCAGGCGAAGCGGGCATCCAGCCCCCGCGGTTGCGGGTCGAGATATTCCTGCTTACAGGCCAAAGGATCATCCTGCGGATTCACCGGTGAAGCAGGCGCAGAGGGCAGCTGCACCGGGCCAGGGTGCAGATATGCCAGCTCCACCTGTGGCACGCTGCGCAGCGACCGTACCAGCCGTTCACCTTCATGCCGGCTGGCCACGATCACGCTGCGATAATTCAGCAGGTTGCGCGGTTGATAGTGCGGGCTCATCTCCACCGCCTTGCGCATCAACTCGCGCAAGGCAGCACCCAGGCCCGCGAGGTGGGGCAAAAAATGGATGCGCTGTAACGCGGACGGCAAAGCCGCTGAAGGCTCCCCGTGCAACTGCGGTAATGTAAACAGGGTAGCGGGCAATTCAAGTTCATCCCTGAACTTAACAATCACCTGCGTCTGTGCCCCGGGGATGGCTTCGCGGGCAGGGTTTTGAGGCGCACGATAAGGCGCGGCGGGCGTGCGGCTGGTCTGGTCACCACCGACATTCGCCTGGGCATCCGATGCAATGCCCTCCGCAGTATCCTGGCCCGGCGCTGGCCCTTGCGAAGGATTGCCGCGCGAACCAATCATGATTTGTCAGAGCCGTGTGCGGACTGCATGGGATCTCCCGTATCCGTTCAACCACCCCTGCCCTGAGTATAGGCGCTGACAATAAACTGGCCAGTCACCGCACTGCGGAAAGATGCTGCCGGCCCTGAGACGGCTATACTCAGTTAATGAAACTGCACGCACTGGTTGAGCACTGCCGCTCCCTGCCGCACGTGGTGGAGGACATCAAATGGGGTAATGACCTGGTGTTTTCGATTACCGGCGGCAGGATGTTCTGTGTGTTCGGCCTGGACGGTGAGGATTATTCGGGTGTGTGCTTCAAGGTTGATGACCACCGCTTCCTGGAAATGACCGACCGGCCGCAGTTTATACCCGCCCCGTATATGGCACGCGCCCGCTGGGTGAAACTCACTGACACGCGCGGCGTGCCACGAGCCGAGCTGAGACA
>JBFIHZ010000061.1:0-15930 GCA_041601535.1 Lysobacterales bacterium
CCCTATCTGTTGGTTTTCGGAAACTTTGCCACCCAGGAGATTCAGCTTTTTTCTTCTTCAAAATAGAAGAAACTGATCCCCGCGGTCATTTGATCTGGCGATGGGTCGGGTTCGTCATACTTTCTTAGAACGTCTTGAGCCTTTTCATTTGTTTCTGTTAGTAGTTCTCTTACCTCCTTACGGATGTTGCCTTGATTCTTAGGTGATAGCCGGTACGTCCAAATTGACCTTTGGTATAACAACTCATCATTGTTTTTCTTGGCGTTTGCATTGTGCTCAACAGTCTCGATCAGATTACCAACTGTAGTGAACCCAGCTTCAATAACTCCAGCTTGATCACTTTTCGCCACCGGCAAATAGTTATCTTGAACCAAAGTCACAGTTCCACTTTTGTCGTTTACAGTGACAGAGCCACTTTGCTTTAGTTGATTCAACAACGACGACGCCGTGACACCACGACTTTTCACATTTTCAGCAAATAATGACTCAAAGCTGTCTGGCGCCCCTGTCAGCTTCAAGGTTTTTGGCTTTTTTCTTTTCTCGTCGAAATATGGCTCTCGTGTAGTCCAGACATCGAGAATCACCGCTCCGGGCATTAACTCAACAAGAAACGAACTTTTCCCGTGAAACGGCCTTCGAAATGAGTCGCTATTGCGGATTTTGGTCAGGGTGCGGGTATCCAGGCCGGACATCAGGGCCAGTTTGGTCAGTGATACGTTTTTCTTTGGGTGTTCCTTGCGCAGGAAGTTTTCCGCTTCTTCCACGAAAATGACCCGTATCATTTCCTGCAGTTTCACCAGCGAAATTTTACCCATCGTGAAACGGATCAGTTTTCGTAAAACGTTTTCCAATGCGCGGGTAAGCACTGCAACATCATTCAGCGTTGCACCTCTGCCTTGTGGCATTACTGCTCTCCATGAATATGCCGTCAATCCCTTTGATTCTAACGGTACGGACGAATAAATACCCCATTCGCGCAAAGTGAAGCCCGGGCCGTCTCGTTAGCCCGGACTTCACCGCCACCTGATCAATACGCCCACCCGGCCGTGCGTACCCCCTGTGTCGGGACCTCCCTGGGGAGGAGAGGTACCCGGGAGGGCGATTAATTGGTGGCGCCCCCTCACAATGACATTTATGTCATATTTAGACATTTATGTCAATAAAAATATTGACCGATTACGGTGTATTTACGTGAAAACGCAAAAACCAGCGGATTTCTTACACTAAGAGTTGGCGCAAGGACTACGCGGTTCTGAAACGCACCAGGCTTTTCAGCAGTTGTATCAGCAACCACAGAAACGCCAGCGGCAGCACGCCGGTCTGCAGGATAAACACGACGCTTAACTGGATCAGGTGTTCTATGACATCGGCCGCGCGCAGCTTGATGTGCTCAATGCGCTGCTCCAGGTTCAGGGTATCCCGCGTGGTGTTGTAGGCCCGGCTGAGTGCACCCATCAGGCCTGTGTTCTGAGACGGCTCCTTGTCTTTTTCCGTCAACCCAACCGCTTCGATTTCGGCGCCGGCAGTTTCAATGACCTGGGTGCTTTCCAGGTAGCGGCTCTCCAGGAACAGTTCATACAGGGCCTCGTTGGCAATCAGCGCCAGCGGCACGGCAAAACGCAGGAATACCAGCACCACGAAAATCCGCAAGGTCAGCGCTTCAGCATGCCCCGGCCGCTGGTCCGGCCCCGGGCTGCGTTTAACCATAAACCAGAACCACGCGATACCCGCCAGCCCCAGCAGCAGCCGCATGCCCCACCATTGCCCCACATCCAGCAACACCTGCTGAATGCCCAGCGATATCGTGGCGCCCAGCATGATCCACGAGAAACGCTCCACCAGGTCGTTAACCGGGTCGAGTATCTCCCCAGGGGTCAGCGTGAGGCCTACTCCCGCTGGCTGCAACGCAATCTCGGTGCCCTGCACCGCCGAGATCAGACCGTTCAGGGTGCGCGCCAGGGCAAAGGTTACCAGCGCGCGATGGAACAGCGATTGATGATCTTCCGCAGCATAGCGGTCAATAGATGTTATCGAGGAAAGGCCGATCAGCAGCGCCAGGGCCAGCAACAAGCCGGTATGCCGTGCATTCCAGTGATGTGAGCGGGTTTCAGCAGGTGCCATGCCAGTTACCACATGCGAAGTTGACTTCAGTGTGCATCAGGGGCTGCGCTCATACCAGCAACATGACAACCACACCGGAAAACGTCAGCACCAGGCCCATAAGGCGGCGCAGGTTGAGGGTTTCGCCCAGCATCAGCCAGGCAAACAGCACGATCCAGGCACTGCCGGTTTCGTTCAGTATGGACGCCTGCGAAGCCGGCAGCAGCTTGTAACCCGCCAGCCACAACATCATCGAGATATAGGTGCCCATCAGGCTGCCCAGCACAATCCACAACCAGGGTTGCGGCTGCCTGAACGTGGTCACCAGACGGCCCCAGCGGCCACGCAGGTGCAGGTAAAGCAGCATGCCCGCCACGCCACCCGCCAGGCGTATGGTTACCACCCACAGGAACGGGCGGGTTTCCAGGATGCCTTTGACCATGACAATGCCCAGCGCCATCATAAACACCCCGCCGGCGGCAAACAGCACTCCTTTGCTGACCTGCTCGGCATCAACCGAGGCGTGTTTCTGCCGCCAGCTGACCAGCAGCACGCCGCACATCACCAGCGCAAACCCCAGCACCTGCCAGCCCCATAAACGCTCACCCAGGAAAACCACAGACAACACAATGACAAACGGGCTGAACAGGCTGGCAACGATGCCGGTGCGGCTGGCGCCCATCAGGTTGAGGGCGCGCAGATACCACGTATCCGCCACCGCGATGCCGAGAAAACCGGAAATCAGCGCGATGGCCAGCTCAGCAAGGCTGAACCGGGGCATGTCCAGCCCGTAAAACCAGCCTACGGTTGGCAGCATCAGAACCAGGCCGAGGAAATTCTTGAACAGGTTGAGCTCAAATGCTGGCATGCTTTCGCCGCTGCGCCGCAGCATGATCACGGCCAGTGCCCAGCATACCGCGCAGGACAGCGCCATGACCTGGCCGAGGCCGATCGAGCTCATCAGCCCACTCTCATCGACTGGTCTTCATATGGCTACTCGCTGCGCGGCTGGCGTCAGGGAGCATCCACCACCGTGGCCCGTTTGATCAGGATGGTGTTGACCGGCACATCGGAAGCGTCCAGCGCTGCGTTGTACTCGGTGGCGCTGCTGGCAATGGCTTCAATAACCTCCTGTCCGGAGATGACCGCACCAAACACCGTGTACCCCCAGTTTCTGGCCCCGGGGTCAAGCGAGGCATTGGCGGCCAGGTTGACAAAGAACTGGCTGGTGGCGGTATGTGGGTCATCAAACCGCGCCATGGCCACGGTCATTGGCAGGTTTTGCAGCCCGTTGCCGGATTCATTGAAAACCGGATCGCGGGTGGGCTTTTCTTCAAATGCCTCTGTGTAACCTCCACCCTGCACCACAAAACCTGGCATGACGCGATGAAAAACCGTGCCATCGTAATGCCCATCCAGCACGTATTGCAGGAAGTTGCTGGCCGTAATCGGGGCACGCATGCGGTTAAGCTCAATGACGAAATCCCCCTTGCTGGTTTCAATCTTTACCGCGGGGAACAGGTTGTCCGGCAGCACATCGGCAGGCTGGCACACAGGTGCTGCCCATGCCGCAGGGCTGAACGCCAGCCACACCAGGCTGGTCAAAACTACTGCTGCTTTGCGAAAATAGCGTTGGTGCATTGTTTTCCTCTCGTAAAACCCGGCAAGCATCGCCGAAGCGTTATCATACTGGCAACACCCCCATGGAATCTTCCAGCAAATCAACGGAGGCCAAACTGAACACTCCATCCCCCCTGCCCCCCGCCAGCCTGAGATGGCGGGTGAACGAATCCGAGCTTGGCTTCCAGTCCACCGCAGAAGTAGACCCCGCTGAAGGCGTGGTCGGTCAGCCCATTGCCATGGAAGCCATGCGTTTCGGTGTTGAGAGCAGTGCGCCCGCGCAAAACATCTATGTCCGCGGTACTGCCGGCACCGGCCGCATGACACTGGTGAAGTCACTGCTGGAGGAGATCAATCCGGATTTCCGCCGCCGCCTGGATCGTTGCTATGTGCATAATTTCAGCCGGCCGGACCGCCCACGGCTGATCACCTTGCCGGCAGGCATGGGTGCGATATTCAAACGCGGCATGAAAGAACTGGCGGGTTTTGTCCAGACCCGGCTGGCGGAGTCACTGGAAAGCCCTTCCCTGAATGCCCGCCGTGAGGCCATGGCGAAGAACACCCAGGACATCCTCACACGCATCACGCAACCGCTGGAGCAGGAACTGCAGGAAAACGGCCTGACTCTGGTGCGCTTGCAAAGCGGCAGCGGCACGCGCACCGCGATATTCCCGCTGCTGGATGGCAAGGCACTGCCGCCCGAAGAGCTGGCGCAAAAAGTCAGCAGTGGTGAAATTTCAGCAGAACAGGTGGCGCAGTTTGAGGAAAAAATAGCGCGCTACAGTTCCCGATTGCAGGAAATATCGCGTGAAGCCAACAAGGCCTGGCGCGCGGGTATCAACCGGTTGCAGGAGTTCAATGCCAGCGAAGCCCGCGCCATCATGCAGAACTTTGCCTCCGACCTGCTGCAGCGTTTACCGCAGGATGACGTTGCCACATACCTCGATGAGGTTATTGATGACATCGCCGAGAACCGTCTGTCCAGCGAGCAGGCTGCGCCATTGCCACCACCGCAGCTGGTCTACGGCGTAAACGTTATCTGCAACCGCGACAACGGGCAGGGACCGGTGTACGTGGAAAACTCCCCTTCAATGGTCAACCTGCTGGGCACGGTGGAGACCGAGATAACGGCTACCGGCCAGGCCGTGAGTAACCATATGGGCATTCGCGCCGGTTCGCTGATCAACGCCGATGGCGGCTATCTGGTGCTGGATGCACACGATGTACTCAGCGAGCCCGGTGCCTGGCGCATCCTGATGCGGGTGTTACGCACCGGCAGCGCTGAAATCAACCCGCCGGAAATGGCCTGGCCATTTGGTGCACAATCACTCAAACCCGAACCCATCGACATTTCCTTGCGTATCATCCTGATCGGCAGCACCGGCCTGTATTACCAGCTGGACCAGGTGGACCAGGACTTCAGCAACCTGTTCAAGGTACTGGCGGATTTTGATTCTGAAATTGAACGCTCCGCAGAGGGTATCAACCAGTATGCCGGCGTGGTGGCACGCCTGTGCACGGATGAGGAACTGCCGCATTTCAGTGCCGGTGGCGTCGCGGCCCTGGCGGAACATGGCGCCCGCATCGCCTCCCGCAAAGGCAAGATAACGGCGCGCTTCGGCCGTATTGCCGATATCGTGCGCGAAGCAGCGTTCCTGGCCCGCAAACAATCGGCCGAACGGGTGGGACGCGAACACGTGGAGGAAACCGTGCGCCGCACCAAGTACCGCGCCAGCCTGCCATCCACGCGCTTTCGCGAACTGATCCGCGAGGGCACCATCATGATCTGCACCAGCGGCGCCATTGCCGGCCAGATCAATGGACTGGCCGTCATCAATGCCGGTCCGTTAAGTTACGGCTTTCCGGCCCGCATCACGGCGACCATTGGCGCCGGACGGGCGGGCGTCATCGACATCGAAGGCGCGGCGGCCCTGTCCGGCTCCATACACACCAAGGGTTTTCACATCCTCGGCGGATTGCTGCGGCACTTGTTGCAAATGGATCATCCGCTGGCTTTCAGCGCCTCCATCGCGTTTGAGCAGAGTTACGGCGGAATTGATGGCGATTCGGCATCGGGCGCTGAGATCTGCTGTTTGATCAGCGCTTTGACCGGCATACCGCTGCGCCAGGGCCTGGCCATGACCGGTGCGATTGACCAGCATGGCCACATTCAGGCCATTGGGGGGGTAAACGAAAAAATTGAAGGCTTTTTTGACGCCTGCAATGCCCTCGGCCTGGACGGCTCCCAGGGCGTACTGATCCCGCACTCCAACGCCGGCGACCTGATGCTGCGGGCCGATGTGGTGGCGGCCTGTGAGCAAGGCCAGTTCGCCGTGTACGCGGTGCGTGACGTGCCCGAAGCCCTGCACATTCTCACCGGCAAGGAAGCGGGTGAGGCCGATGACAACGGCGCGTTCCCTGAAGGCTCGGTGCTGGGCATGGCGCGCCAACGCGCCACCGAGTTCTGGCACAAATCACAGGGCAAATGGGATTCGACGGCCATGGCGGCTGTTGACCCCGGCATATGAACCACCTGCTCAGAGCCGTATTTCCGCCGCTGTTGTTGGCTTTCCTGGTTGTAATATCCGCTTATGCGGTCACCCAGTTGATACGTGATGAGCCGCCGGTATTATCCTGGCTGGGACTGTTACTGGCAGGCGTGGCTCCGCTGGCTTACCTGCTGCGCAACCGCTTGCGCCCGGCCGAGCGCAGTGCACAGCAGCCGCTTGCTGTCAGCATGGTGTGCGGCTTGGGTCTGGCCATGACCATGGCGATGAACTGGCGGTACGGCGCGGCATCCGGCAGCATCCACCTGTTGGCGGCCGCCTGCCTGATCGGTTGGGTGATTTACCTGCGCTGGTATTCCGCCAAAGACCGGGGCTGAGGCGGCCATGCCAAACCGGCGGGATCGAAAGCGGCCGCACCCGGCGGGCCACCGCGCCAGTTAGCGCCCAGGCAGAACAAACACTGCAGCTGAACGCCTGTCAGTTGGCAGAATCATTGTCTTGAGGCGGCTGCCCGGGCAACCGCCGGGCCTGCCTCAAGCCCTCGCGTAACACGTACTCAATCTGGGCGTTCACGCTGCGCAGCTCATCCTCGGACCAGCGCTGCATCGCTTTCCAGACAGCTTCATCTATGCGCAGTGGAAATGCTTTCTTTTTTGCCATATCCCTGCCCGGCCCGCTTGCGCGGACCGGGCCCGTGTCAGTACAGGCTGCCGGTGTTGATCACAGGCTGTGCGTTTTCTTCCCCACACAGCACCACCAGAAGATTGCACACCATGTTGGCTTTGCGTTCTTCATCCAGCTCAACCACACCTTGCTCCTGCAACTCGGTCAGGGCCATTTTCACCATGCCGACCGCGCCGTCCACGATCTGCCGGCGGGCTGCCACCACCGCCTGGGCCTGCTGACGCTTCAGCATGGCACTGGCAATTTCCTGCGCGTAGGCCAGATGGCTGATGCGCGCCTCGATCACCTCCACCCCGGCTTTCTCCAGCCGGTCCTGCACCTCGTCACGCAGCTTTTCGGCGATTTGCTGGGGGTCACTGCGCAAGGCGATCTGGTCGTCGTCATGCGCTTCATAGGGATAACTGGTGGCCAGGTTTCTCAAGGCCGCCTCCGACTGGATATGTACAAAACTGGAGTAATCATCCACTTCGAATACAGCCTCTGCTGAATCCACCACTTTCCATACCACGACAGCAGCGATATCAATGGGATTACCCGAGCTGTCATTCACTTTCAACACCTCGCTCTCGAAATTGCGCACCCGCAAGGACACCGCTTCCTTGGAGTAAAACGGGTTGGCCCAGCGCAATCCGGTCTGCCGCACGCTGCCGACATAAGTGCCGAACAACTGCAACACCTTGGCCTGGTTCGGATGAACCATGAAAAAACCCTTGTAGCAGATGAACACGGCGATGGATAACAGCAGGTAGATCACCGCCATCAGGGGCTCATTGGCTTTGGCTGCCGAGATAAACAGCCAGCCCAGCCCCAGCGTGGCCAGCGGCAGAATCGCCAGGGCGAGGTATCCGGAAGCTACACTGCGGGTTTTTTCCTGGATCATGATATTTCTCCCATTGATATCATTTAAATATCATTCTTTATCAATGGCACTGCTGTCACAAAGTGCAGGAAGTCATGCCCGTGCCGCGCTGGGCCTCTCCGCTGGAGGGCTTTGGCCGTAACATTCGCCACAGTACGGTATACTGCTGCGTGTCAGGCACAGGAGTACATCATGCGACTCGTTACTCTGATACTGCTGTTATTGCTTCCGCTGCACTGTTTGGCCGAAAGCGGCCCTCCCTGGATGCGCCACCTGCTGGGCGACCGCGAGTTTTATGAACCGTGGGGTATTGGCATGGATTTTTACACCATGGACCAGCAGTACCAGATCAGGCGGCTGCAATTCGATCTACCCGGTATATCCATCGCGGATCCGTCGCAACTGGCGGTGGAAAATGATATCCAGCACCTGGATATCAAGGGGGACGTGTGGCTCACTCCCTTCCTGAACGTTTTCGTGTTGCTCGGCCGGCTGGATGCCAAAACCATCGTGGACCTGAGCACCGTAACGGTTACCGGACTGCCGTTTTCACTCGGCAAATTACCGGTGCATTACGACGGGACGGTATACGGCGCGGGTGCCACCCTGGTCTGGGGTGGCGAGCACTGGTTCAGTTCGCTAACCGGAACCTGGACAGATGCCAGCCTGAGTGGCGATTTCAGCTCATCGGTTAAAAGCTTTTCCGCACAACCCCGTGTCGGCCTGGTATGGGACAAATGGCAGTTCTGGGTGGGTGGTCTGTACCTGGATACCGAGGAAACCCACCGCGGTGTAATTGATTTACCGCTCATCGGCATGGTGCCATTCGACGTGGAGCTGGAAGGAGCTGACAAATGGAATACCGCGCTGGGTGCGAGCTACATCTTCAGCCCCAAAACCAGCCTGTCTTTTGAAGTCGGGTTTGGCAATCGCGACCACACCCTGTTCAACTTCACCTACCGGTTTTGAATGCGCCGGCCCGGCTTGTACATGCTGGGTTCACATCCTGTTTTGGGTCTGGGCCTGGTTCTGGGGCTGCTTCTGTCGCCAGGTCTGCAGGCCTATGAAACGGATCAGTTCACCAACCGCCTGCAGCCCATTGCGGACTCCACCGAACTGCTGGACGAACGGGTAAACCAGGCGCTGGCCGACATCGCAGCGCAGTGGACAGGCCCCCGCGACGACTGGAAATTCGTCAAGCATGTCTTTCACCGCCTGGGCGGTTACCACTGGGTGGATCGCATCGAACGCTGGGCCATGAACTCTCCGGACATTGAACGGCTGTCGCATTCGCGCCGGCAATCCGTTTACCGCGGCCACCCACTCTGGGCCACGCGCTTCGCCGGTTGGTTCGGCGTAGGACCGACCATCAAACTGAACGGCCAGTTGATTGGCTCCGACAAACTGGGCCATTTTTTTTCACAGGGCCGCAAATTCTATGGCCGTTACCTGAAATCACGTGATGAAGCCCGGGCGGCAGGCCGCTCCGCTTACACGGAACGTGCGCTGTTCGGGCAAATGACCACCGGGGTGTATTCCAATGCCGACCTGGTGGCCAATTACGAGGGCTACCGTTTTTATCGCAGCCTGTTTGAAGATGGGGTGAACGGCGAAAAGCCGGCGATTTTGCGCTGGCAGGACGACCACTGGGTGGTGCAAAGGCCCTTTCGCTGGGCTGACCACGTCAACGCCTACTGGGATGAGGCCCTGAACATCAATCATTACGACCGCTGGTTATTCCCGTACATGCAAGACCGCTTGCTGCAGTTTTGCGATGACTACCAGGCGGCCCCGCAATTGTTCCGGATTGAACACGAGGAACTGCTGCAACAGCGCTATGCAGACCTGCAATTACGCGACACTCGCGAACTGCGGCTGGATTCACTGTGCGCCGGCACAACGCCCCCTGGGCCTAAAACGGAGCCGGCGGCGTCAGGCTGAAGCGCGCCTGGTCCAGGGGGTTTTCCAGTATCAGCACCCGCGGGAAATCGGCGTTAAGGTAGGCTTTCACCTCTGCCATCTCGCCCGGCGGTATATGCACTGCAATCTTGTACGGCGTATCCAGAAACCGCTTGACCAGTTGGCCACCCGGCCCCGGCTGAAAATACCAGAAGGGAATCAGGGCAACATCGATATTCATCTTGTCCACGCCAGCGGTTATAAAGTCTTCAAATTCCATCGCCGCGTCACCCAGGTGCAACACGCGCATACCACCGATTTCCACCAGGTGGCCAAAATTCTGCAGGGCCGCATACTTACCGGTGCCATGACTGAGCACGAATGCGGTGACCTTGACGTCCCCCGAGGTAATCACCTCCGGTATGCCGTACTGCGGCTCGATGATCCGGACGCGCGGGCTGTCCAGCACGAAAGAACGGCATTTTTCACGCATCAGGTCCAGCACCTGGGCCGACGAGGCAAATTGTGTCGTGGTGCTTTTCTGTAAAAAGGAACAGGCATAATACGGTTGGTTGTGATCGTGATGCTGGTGGCTGGCCAGCGCCAGCTGAACGCCGGCAAACGGCCCTGCGACCTGCTCGTAAAGGCTGGCAAACTCATCCGGCAATCCGCCGTAAACCGAGTACGGCTCCACCACCAGACCATCAATCATCACCCGGTTGCTGCCACCGTCAGACAGGATCACACCTTCATTGGCCAACTGGGTGACAATGACATCCGCCCGCAACGTTCCGGCCGACAGGCCCAGAACCGCCATGACCAGGCTGATCAGCCCCGCGGCCAATACACCCGGAGCCTTCAGGCCCGGGGCCATTGCACGACACTTACCGCCTGTCAGGACGCTGCACGGCATAACGCACGACTCCTCGTTCTGATCCTTCGCCGGTGAAGACAAAACCGTTTTTCTTCATCACCCGAATGGATTGTTGTAGATGGGGCAGGGTTTCAGCACAAACCTCGACCACGTTCTGATGGCTGAAAGCCCAGTTTACAAGCCGCTCAACGGCTTCACTGGCATATCCCTGGTTGCGATACTGGCTAAGCACAGAATATCCAATTTCCACTGAACCTGCCGCATCCGCGCGGCCTTTAAAACCGCAAATGCCCATGACTTCACGGCCGCCATGTTGTTCCGCCAGCAAGTACCAGAATGACCAGCCTTGCATGCCGGGCTCGGCCAGCTGGCGCAGAGCGAATTCCATCGGCTCACGGTCATATAAATCCGGCGGCCAGTTATCCGGCACCCGGGCACCCAGCAAGGCAGCCAGCGGTTCCGCCCCTCGCAGGTCGGCTTCGACCAGCAAGGTGTTCGCCGCCACCAGCAGCATGCGCCGGGATTCCAGGGTGCGCAACAAGTGGCCCGGCGTGTGCGCCGGTTCCGCGCTGTAACGCGGTTCCGTTTTATGGCTGACTTTGTTTTTCCTTCTCCAGGCCATCACCAGCAACTCCAGTCAATTGCCCTCATTGTAACCGTCCAGCAGCCGGTTCCAGCAGGCCGTAAGCTCCGGCTGTCGCGACTCTGGCCAGAGTTTTGTCAATGAACGGTGCAATCGGTTCAAATTATTTTGCCGGGCGCGGCCGGAAGGCCGCTGACGCGCACCTGCACGATCAAAATCAATCAGCCAGACCGGGTCCACCTGCGCCCGATTTTGTCCACCTCCGGCTGACTCGCCGGTGAGCAAAATATTGCGCGCGTTGAGGTCCGGGTGACTGATGCCTGCCCGATGAAACCGCCGGATGCACCGGCCAACCGCGGGCCAGGCGGGATCATCCTCCGCCAGCGTTCCAATGGCATCGGCCAGGGCGGCAGCCGGTTCAATACGCTGCATCAACAACGCCCCAGTGTAGTACAGGCCCTGGCGTGTGCATTGCGCCGCAATCGGCCGGGGGACGGGCAGCCCCAGTTGCAGCATGTGCGCTAACAACAGGGCTTCAGCCAAAGGCCTGGATCGCCGGTAGCCGGTGAACAGGTAGCGGTCATGGCTGAACCTGGCAGCCCAGCCGCCACGCAGGTAGGGCCGTAATACCGCCGGCCCGAAGGGGCCGTCCAGCAGCAAGGTACGTCCGCGGCCGGTCGCAGCGCCGACAACACAGCCCTGCTCCTGCCAGTAGTGCGGATCGAACCAGTTCGGGTCCGGCCGCTCCAAGCGGTCTGCATCATACGCCATCGCCCGGCCGCGGCTGTGACAAAACTCCAGTTTCATCACGCCACGCCGTGTGCGCCAGCCGCACCAGCCGCCCGTCGGACGGATGATGGCCAGGTCACAACAGTGATTTGCGTCCGCAAGCAGATTTTACCCTGATTCACCGGTTACACTCTGTCCTGTTCTGATTTATGCCAGGCGTGCCAGGTTTGGCTTCCAAACCGCTGGCACAATTGGCGCGGCATAGTGTGAAGCTGGTCCATACCGGCGTCAACGTGGAGATTCAATGCAGCTGCCAGCAGCCCCCGCATCGATATGTATCCTGCGCCTGTCGGCCCTGGGCGATGTCACCCACGTGTTGCCGCTGGTGCAGCGCCTGGGTGAGCATTGGCCCGGGACCCATATCACCTGGATCATTGGCAAAGCCGAGCACCGCCTGTTGCAGGGGCTGCAAGGCGTAGAGTTTATCGTGTTTGACAAGCGGGGTGGCTGGCCGGCCATACGGGCCCTGCGGCAGGCACTGAAGAACCGCCGGTTTGACCTTTTACTGCACATGCAGGTGGCAGCGCGCGCCAACCTGCTGAGCCGCTTGATCAAAGCACCTGTGCGTATTGGCTGGAACCGTGAACGTTCCCGTGACCTGCACCACTGGTTCATCAACCGGCAGGTGGCCCATGTGCCGTTCCAGCACCAGACGGAAGCGTTCCTGGAGTTTGCCAATACGCTGGGTCTGCCGGCTGCGCCACCGCGCTGGAACCTGCCGATTGAGCCCGCGGCACAGCAGTGGGCCAGAGCGCAGGTACCGGTGGACCAGCCACTGTTGGTGATCAGTCCCTGTTCCAGCCACGCCCGGCGCAACTGGCCAGCCGAGCGCCATGCAGCGGTGGCGGATGTCGCCCAGCAGCAACTGGGCATGCAGGTGGTATTGTTCGGCGGCCCGAGCCAGCTGGAACATGAAACCGCCGCGGCCATTGAGCAGTGCATGACCCGGCCGTGCACCAACCTGGTTGGAAAAGACACGCTGGAGCAATCCAAGGCCATGCTGGCCCGGGCGGACCTGTTGATCTCGCCGGACTCCGGCCCGGTGCATATCGCATCAGCTCTTGGCACCCCGGTACTGGGCCTGTATGCCGCCACCTGGTCCCGCCGCTCCGGCCCGTACAACAGCCTGCCACTGTGCGTCGACCGGTTTGCCGAAGCGGCGCGGCGCTTCCGTCAGTGCGAGCCGGAGGCCCTGCGCTGGGGCACACGCATTGAAGAACCCGGCGTAATGGACCTGATCAGCGTCGAGGATGTCATCGAGAAGATGCGGCATTGGCACGCTGCCCGCCAGGCTGAGAGCCGCTGACCCGTAAATATTTGCTACGCTGCTGTTCAGGCCTGGGAGGCGTCGAGGGCGTGCCGCTGGTCGCCAGCAGCCAGTGTCATTTCACAGCGCGGAACGCTTCTGTCGGCAATATCGGGAGGACTGCCCTGTTCATTGCCGGGAACTTTCTGAAAGCCTAGAAACAATTCTGTGGAACGCTGCCAGCTATGCTCCCAGGCCCGCTCAATACAGGCTTCTGGCTGCAAGCTCAAAGCACGGAAGATCGCCGCCCGCAGATCTTCGTCCATCGCGCCCGTGCTGCCCTCGGTAAGGACATCCTGTGGCCCCGGGACGGGAAAGGCAGCTACCGGAACACCGCAGGCCATCGCCTCCAGCATCACCAGCCCAAGCGTATCGGTACGGCTGGGAAACACAAACACATCAGCCGCAGATAACAACCCGGCCAGTTCCCGGCCATGCCGGGCGCCAAGAAAATGCGCCCGGGGATACGCGCTTTGCAGGCGCGGCAAATCCGGGCCATCACCCACCACCACCTGGCTGCCTGGCAAATCCAGAGAAAGGAAATCATCCAGGCCTTTCTCCACCGCCACCCGCCCCATGTACATTGAAATTGGCCGGGGCAGGGCCAGTGCATGCTTGCCTCGCGGTCTGAACAACGCTGTGTCCACTGCGCCCGGCCAGATCTCCAGATGGCCGAAGCCTTTTTCCTGCAACAGTCTTTTCTGGGTAGCCGTGCGTACCAGGGTGGTGTGCGCGGCGCTGTGGAAGTGGCGCAGCACGGCGTAACTGGCAGACAGGGGAACGGGCGCACGCATGCGGATGTATTCCGGGAACCGGGTGTGGTACGACGAGGCAAACGGAAACCGGTGGCGTCTGCACCAGGCCCGCGCGGCCCAGCCGAGCGGGCCTTCAGTGCTGATGTGCAGGGCATCGGGACGAATGTTGTCCAGTTGGCGTGCCACCTCCCGCCCCGCTCCCAATGAAAGGCGGATCTCCGGGTACCCCGGACACGCCATGGTGCGAAAATCACCCGGCGTTATCATGCGCACCTGGTGACCCAGACTCATCAGATACGAACGGGTATTGCGCATGGAGGTGACCACGCCATTGACCTGTGGCGCCCAGGCATCGGAAACGATAACCAGCTTCATGCCGCCACTTCCTGATCGGTGCCGGTGGCCAGTGGCGCCTGGTCAGCCTTGAGGCTGATAAAGTGATCACGCCACTGGATCAGTTCGATGCCACCATCGTGATGCTCAATCAGGGCGGTACAGCTTTCCACCCAGTCCCCGCAATTCATGTAACTGATACCCTGCATGCGGGAGATTTCCGCGCGATGAATATGCCCGCAGATCACTCCATCCACCTGTTCTCTGGTGGCGGCACGAACCACCGCTTCTTCGTAGCGGCCAATATACTGAACAGCGTTTTTCACCTTGTGTTTCAGATAGGCGGCCAGCGACCAGTACTCTTTACCCAGGCGTCTCCGGATGGCATTGATCCAGGTGTTCATGCGCAACAGCAGGTCGTATAAATTGGATCCGATCACTGCCAGTAACGGCGAGCATCGCACCACGCTGTCGAATTGATCACCATGAATCACCAGCACCCTTCTTCCGTCTGCGGTTTCATGCACCAGGTGATCACGCACCTCGATATTCCCGAACATCATGCCACTGTATTGCCGCAGGGTTTCGTCATGATTGCCGGGCACCAGCACTACACGGGTTCCGTGCTGGACTTTTTCCAGGATGGCCTGGACCACCTTCCCGTGGCTTGCCGGCCAGTAGGGACGCTTGCGCAAATACCAAAAATCAATGATGTCGCCGACCAGATAGAGTTCCTCACACCGTACACGCGCAAGAAAATCAAGCAGGTAATCCGCACTGCATCCCGGAAAACCGAGGTGGACGTCGGAAATGAATACCGTGCGAACATCCAGAACCCGGTTTAACCTTGTGACTTTGCTCATTTCCGCGCCCTCCCTGTTTTGCGCAGACTAGGCCGCTGCCATGACAGTGTGATGAACATCCGATGACAAGCCGTTGAAGATTTCTTGACTGTTTGATGAATTCGCCTGCGACTTCTGGCACAGGATTCGGCCGCCGTAATGAGTTAGCCTGTGAATCGGCTCATTCGGTATAGAAACCTGCCTTGCAAGGAGCATTGCCATGACCCGCACAGCTGACGACACCCGGCTGCCCATCAAACTGGACAGCACATCGAATGGCGAATTCGTGCCCATTCCACTCAAGCCCGCAGAGCACAAAGCCAACCACCTGGCACTGCAGCAGGCAGATCAGGCGGCGCGCCGAACCGGGCGCAAACGGCGTGAATTCCTGGCATCGAGCTGTGGCGCGGCGGCCACCCTGCTGGCATTCAACCAGGCGCATGCATTCAGCGGTGCACCGGCGGTTTTTGATCTGCCTGCGTCGGCGGCCTTTGATCCGGAAGTAGCGGCCAGCAAGCTGGAAGGCAAAGAATTCATATTCGATGTGCAGGGTCATTACCTGCCGCCCAACCTGGCGCGCACACTCAAGCCCCAGTGCCAGGATGACCATGACCTGTTGGGCCGCGATTACATGAGTTGCCTGGGCGCTGACAATTTCATCAAGGACGTATTCCTGGACAGTGACACCGACCTGATGGCCCTGTCCTTCATTCCATCCACCCATGCCAATGAGCCGCTGTCGATTGAAGAGGCAGCCCGCACCCGCGAGATGGTCGACC
>JBFIHZ010000062.1:0-15782 GCA_041601535.1 Lysobacterales bacterium
TGACGCTGCCCAGCACCTGTACGCTATAGGTACCGGCCGCCGGCGACGCCACATCCAGGCCAAGTGCGGAACTTCCTGGCAGCAAGGACTGGCCAACGGCCATGGCATTACCCAGGCCATCAAGCAGATTCACGCGCAGCAGTGGCGAGGCGCCCTCCACCACCACTGACAACCATTCGTCATCAGGCCCAACGGTGACCGTACTGATCAGCTGGGAGTTGCCCAATGGCGCCAGCTGGCCACCGGAAACCGAGGTTTCCGATTGCGTTTGCGCGGCCTCTTCATCCGCCCCGCCATCCATACCGGAGATGATTTCGAAGCCATCGACATAGGCCACACCGCTGCGGAATACCAGCAGGAATTCGTGGCTGCCCTCACCCAGTTCACCAAAGCTCACCGAACGGCCGAACTCGGGTGATTTGCCGGGCGCACTGCCGGAGTAATCCACCGTGGTGCGTTTGACACCATCGATAAACACGTCCGCCAACCCACCCTGCTCGGAGCGGCCGAAGAAGTAGGTGATTTCCTCGCCTTCAAACACCAGCCGCGCCGTCGGTGCTTCGCCGCCGCCGGCGGAACCCATACGGCGGTGATAACCTCCGGCGGATGCCGCGGCATCCTCACGCCGGTGCCAGCCACGCCGGTACTCAACCGCCGGGTCGGCATCGTCCACCACGGTCAGCTTGCTCGGCTCATCCGCCTCGATCACCACCTCGGCGGCATTATTGCTTTGCGCGCCGTGCGAATCCTGTACCGTCAGCCTGGCCCTGAACTTGCCCGCATACTCGTAGGTGTGCGTAATGGCCGGCCCGGACTGCGTTACCGGCGCACTGCCATCGTTGAAGTCGAAGGTATAGCTGACCACCTGGTCGCCGGCGTCCGAGTCAAACGAGGCACTGGCGTCGAAGTTCACCGTCAGCGGAGCCGTGCCGGACCGCGGCTGGGCCATCAACACCGCCACCGGCGGCTGGTTGAGGGCGGCCTGGCATTCGGCATTGGTCTTGACCACATGCGAGCCCTGGCGGCCCAGCCCGTCGGGCATTTCATCCACCACCAGCGCCGCGCCACCTGCCGGAGTATCAGCCGGCTGCACGGAACCTGCATTGAAACCACGCACCAGGTCACCCGGACTGAGCCCGAGGTCGGCAATGGGCACACTGATTACGATGATGCCGTTTTGCGCATCGAAGTGGCCTTCAGCCGCAAGTTCGCTGCCATCCGCCACAAAGCGTCCATCGACTATGCCGCCGCTGCTGGCACCAGCCACGTAGGACTGGAACACCGGCGCGGCCGGCGATGACTCCGGGAACACCATGCGCACGCCACGGACCACCTCATCCGGGGTTCTGAACGAGGAGTACCAGAACGACTGGGGCGGCTGAACCGGGATGCCCGGGTCGGTATTGATCTGGAAGCGCAAGCGGATATTGCCATCTTCGGCGTATGGCTGGGACAGCTGGAAGGAGCGCACGTCGGTACCCGGGGTGCCGGTAAGGCTGTCATCCCAGCCGTCTGTCAGGGTGGTGACACCCGGTGCCAGGCAGAAATCTTCCACCGCCACCTCGGTCACCTCCAGGCCCAGCAGGTTGCTGGCCGGGCTTACACCCAGGCTGTTAACCGCCACCAGCTGGTAATACCACACCGGCACGGCCAGGTCCGCACTCGCGTCTGTATAACTTCTCTTGTCGCCTGCAACAGTTGCCAGCAACGCCAGGTTATCCGGGCTGTCGCCGCGGAAGATGCGGTATGCAGTGATTTCGGCGCCACCATCATTGGGTGGATTCCAGTGAATTCGGGTTCTGATCTGGCTGCGCTCGCCGCCCAGGTAAGGCGCATCAGGTGCGGCCGGCTCAACCGGATCAAACGCCGAGAACAACGAGTCACCGCCGTACTGCCGGGCTACCGCCCAGTAGGCGACAAAATCATTCTGCGCACCGCCGCTTTGCCGGCAGGTGTCACTGACACAACCGTCGTTATAGGCAAACAGTACGCGGCCACGGTCATCCAGCGTGACTTCATTGAAATCGAGCAGGTTGCGGTTGCTGCCACAGGACAGGCCACCGGTACAAATGCCGCCCTCGCCCTGCACCGGGTCGTTCGGGGTGGCATTCACCGTGGACCAGGTCTCGCCGCCATCATAGGTGTGGGCGATAAACAGATACCATTTGCCACGGAAATCCAGCCCCTCGGAGTTACCCGCGACATCGGTACCGAGGAAGCCGCAGGCGGCACGGTCAGGGTCGCCGGCCACGGCTTCAGGGAACACCGCGTTCTTCACGCCCACCGATTCACCGATATTAACGCTTGGCAGCCAGCTTTCACCATTGTCATGGCTGACCGCTACCCAGGCACCACTGTCGTTGGTGTAGCAGAAATACAAGGTGTTGTCGCTGGCGATGCCAATGGAGGGATCACTGCCGCTGGGCGAGCTGTCCGGCACCAGGAATTCGCGCCAGGTTACCCCGGCATCCTCGCTCATGGTGCCGCCCTGTACCGCGCCACAACTCTTGTCCGGCAGGTAGATCATGCCGTTGGGCGCAACCCGGATATGGCCGTGCAAGCCACCGCACTGCGTCGTAATGCCGGTATTGACCGGTTCACCCGGGGCAAAGCTCAGGCCACCGGTATCACTGCGCTGGCAGAAATCCGGTGCGGCCGCCTGGGTACAGTAATAAACGGCATTGGGATACACCGGGTTGTTGCCGGCCAGTACACCTGGATAAGGCCCTACTCCGATGGTCTGGTGATCCACACCACCGGTGGGCGGCGCCACTGAAGCCTCGATCCAGGACTCACCGTCGTCATCGGTAAAGGCAAACAGCACCTCCGCGCCGGTGGTCTGGTTGGAAATGAAGGTGCGGCCGGTTTGCGGGTCCGTCACCAGTATCGGGTCCAGGGTTTCAATGCTGGCAACCAGCGGGGAAACATTGGTCCAGCTGGCGGGTCCGGCCGCCGGCAGCGGCGGTTCGAGCAACTCCGGTGGCGTCAGGCGGAATACCGGGGCATTGCTCATCAGCATGATGTTGCCGCTGTGCGGATTGAAACCGATATTGGATTCGCCGGAACTGCCCTGTGCGGCCGAGCCATCCGGTGCAGTGAACAGTTGATAGCGTGGCAAACCCGGCGCGGTTGGCGTGATGCCGCCAAAATCAGGTGATCCGCCACAGGTGGTTCCAGCCGATACGGCGTCACCCCTGATCAGTTCTATCTTGCCGTGGACCGTCTCACCGGCACTGGTGTAGGGCACAATCTTGATGGTCAGCACATCGGTAATCAGTTGGCATACCCCCAAGGTTGTGCTTTCGGGGTTGTCTGCGCTGGCCGCGTCGGCGTGGGCTTCCTGGGTACCATCAGTGGTGCCGACCACGCCGTCGTAGATATAGAAATCATAATCGCCCAGGCCGGCTGCCTCGTCACCCCAGCTGAATGTAAAGCGGATAAAATCGTTGGGGTTGGCGTCGGCATAGCCCGGCGGCAGCGTGACGGTCAGTAAAAAATCGTCGCAGGGCTGCTCCGGGTTACTGCACTGGGGTCCCACATCCACCTCGGGCAGAGGTGTCGGGTTGGACAGGGTAAACGGGCCGGACTGGAAGGTCACCGGACCGGAAGTTTCGGTTAGCGTGCCGCTGGCCGGCGTGGCGGCAAACGCCACGCTGCACAGCAGCGCATACACAAGGATCAACACAAGCGCCGAGCAGGTACACAATCTGTTCACTGGAACCTCCCTCTGTGTGATTGGAAGTGATAACGCACCAGGCCGGTACTGCCACCAGCCCTGCATTGGTACGTTCTCCCTGATTCCCGATTTGCTTGTTGCAGCGGCTGCCAGGTAGCCGCAACACACCTTTCCGCGCGCCCTGATGGACGCAGTTCGCGCGGGAAACGACTGATGTGATAGCGGTACCGGGGACCCTGCTCACCCATTACGGGGTTTCGCCAGCCGTCCCTGGCAGCGATACCGGAAATCAAGGACATTTCCGTGGTATATGATAGTGGCACGACCATCAATAACTCATAGTAGTGCTATTTACTTTTTTGAAAGTGTCACTACCATAAAATAATAGCAGTACTACTGTCAATATCCCGGAGCAAACATGTCAGCTGACAAAAAAGCGGCCAATCCAAACGCCAGATCCGGCAAGGCGCCGGCACGCAAGCCCGGCCCGCGGGAGCGTATGCTGGCAGCCGGCAAAACCCTGTTTGCCGAGAACGGTTATGAAGCCACCTCGACATCATCCATCGCCAGCCAGGCCGGCACATCGGAGTCTCAGCTGATGCGTTATTTCGGCGGCAAAGCAGGTCTGCTGGAAGAAATTTTCAATGAAGGCTGGCTGGCGCTGAACCAGAGCATCAGCTCCAGCGTCATCGCCGCGCCCACCGGCAAGGAAGCCATCCTGGTCGTGCTTGAAACATTGACCGGCGCATTTGAACACGACGAGGACTTGGCCAAGATTTACCTGTTCGAAGGACGCCGCATCCGAGGCGCCGAGCACGAAGTTTTCATTTCGGAAGGATTCGTCCGGTTCCGTGAACTGATCTGCATGCTGATCCAGCGCGGCCTGCAGGACGGCAGCTTCAGCAAGAACCTGCCTGAGGCAGCGCTGGTTGCCGCGCTGATAGGATGCGCCGAAGGCATGATCCGGGACCGCATGGTGGCCAGGCGTACCGGCAAGCTGGAGGATTTCCCCTCTGACAACATCCCGCAGGTGGTTTCCGCGATACTCGGCGGACTTTGAACACGGGCGCAGGCGACTTCACGAAAGCCGTTGCAGGCTCGCACGCCTGCGCACAATTCTGGCGGATGCCCTGAAAAGGTGGTAAGAGGGCGATGAAACCGTGCGTCGGTTATCATGTTCTCAACCCATAATAAGACCGACACCATTACCGCTGATGAACACCTTAACCACGTATACCGTTTGCCTGCTTCTGGTAGCCGGCAGCTCGCAGCTCGCCCGGGCGGGCCAGGCATCTGGCATCAGCCAGGCTGGAGCGTCCGGCGGAGGCAGTCCGGCCAGCCTGATTTTCAGTGATGGTTTTGAAACGGAAGCGGTCTTTCCTGACCTGACGGCGGTGCATGCGGGCGTGGACGATGCCAGCCTGACACCTGAACACCCCTTCACCGTTTCAGCCCAGGTGCGGAATCTCGGCAATGGCGAATCCGACCCCACCACGCTGCGCTTTTTCCTGTCAGCCGACCCGGTCATTTCCACCGACGACACACTGCTGGGCAGCAGGAGCATTGCCGCCCTGGCTGCCGCTGAGGACTCTGCGGTTGCCAGTCTGCAGACCACCGCACCAGCCGACACCGGCAGCTATTACCTCGGGGCCTGTGTAGATCAGGTAGCCGGCGAAACCGAAACCGGCAACCAGTGCACTGCAACTGCGGTCAGCATCACCGTGCTGGCGGATACCGACAATGACCGGTTGCCGGATATCGTCGAAACCAATACCGGCATTTATATCAGCCCGGATGACACCGGCACCGACCCGAACGACAGCGACACCGATAACGACAATATCAGGGACGGCGATGAAGTTGTCGGCACCCTTGATGGGCTTGACCTTCCCGCCATGGGGACCAATCCGCTGCGCATCGACCTGCTGTTTGAGTACGACTGGTTTGACGACAACCTGGATGCTGGCGCGTGCGCACCGCACTCTCACCGCCCATCCGCAGGCGCCATCGCCCGCCTGATCACCGCCTTCGCCAACTCACCGGTTTCCAACCCCAACGGCGTGAGCGGCGTAAACGTGATTAATGATTATGGCCAGGGTGGTGTATTTACCGGCGGTAACCTGATCAATGATCCCGACGGCGTACTCGGTGGTGGCTTCAATGCCGAATTCCAGGCACACAAAGCAGCCAATTTCGCCACCAACCGGCACGGCTATTTTCACTACGTATTGATGCCGCACCGTTACAACACCAGCAGTGGCAGTTCCGGGCTGGCAGAATTGCCCGGCGATGACATGATCGTGTCCCTGCAGTGCTACCTCAGCGACCGGAACGTAGCCAATACCATCATGCATGAAGTGGGTCACAACCTGATGTTGCGCCATGGCGGTTCGGTAAACTGCAACTGGAAGCCGAATTACAACTCGGTAATGAATTACCGCTACCAGTTTCCCGGCATTGATACAGACTGCACCGTGCCAGGCAATGGGCTGCTGAGCTATTCCGTGGGTGACCGCAATGACCTGGACGAAACCGATCTGGACGAGTTCGCCGGAATCTGCGACGGCGTAGCCATTGACTGGAACAACAATTCCACGGTGGAAAGCTCCGTTGCTTTTGACGTCAACACCTACCCGGATGATGAGGGAGACATAGCGCAGATCGGCAATTGTGGCACCACCCTGTCCTCCCCCTTACGCGACCATGATGATTGGGGCAACCTGCGCTGGGACGGTATCGCCGACGGCGACCTGCAGCGCGTGCCAACGTTCACCAAGGAAATCATTGCCGAGCAGCCTGTTCCGGAGGAGTTTCAGCACTGACAGCCGCGCGCTGATAGCGCAACTTTAACCGCAGCCCGATCCAGCCGTGGCCTACGGGCGGGCCTGCCTTCACAAACATGTCATCCGCTGTGCCGGCACCGCGAAACTGCAATACAACTGCAACCGCGATGTAGCCGGCCTGCAACACCTGTGGGTTTCAATAGTGGGCGTTTTACGCAAACAACTGCGTATCTGCAACCACCCATCAGGAGCCCTTTAATGATCCACGCAAAACTCAAACCCCTTGCCGCCCACATACTCGCAGGCATGGTTCTTATCGCTGGCGCAGCTCAGCCCGACAGCGCCTTCGCCGGCAGCAACAAAGCCAATCCGAACGCCAAAGGCGGCAAGAAACAACAAGTGAACCCATTCCGTCTGGGCTTGTTGCCCGACACCCAGGGAGGCAGCGACGCCAGCGGCCAGGCCCACGTGGCATTGCATCCCATGTCAGAGATCCTGAAACACCAGGATGCCGCAGGCGTTGACATGGTCATCGCGCTGGGTGATCTGACCGATAACGGTTCCACGCTGGAATTTGCTGAGTGGCGTTCTGTGGCCGAACACTACGCAGCCCTTGGTATCGAGTTTTTACCGGTCATGGGCAACCACGAAACCAGCTATGCCTACACCCAGGAATGGGTCCAGAACATGCGTGACTTCATCCCTCAAGACGCGGTTCACATGCCCGGCTACGAATGGGTGAATTACTATGTCGTGCGTGAAAACGTACTGGTCATTGGCCTGGCTTATTACAACCTGCCCATCGCGTTTGACTGGATCAGACAGGTGGTAAACGAGCAGCAAGATGCGGTTGAACATATTGTTGTGGCCAGCCACGACGGTCTGATCGGAGCCAAATACGGCCAGACCCGCGAACAGATCGTGGACGGTACCAAGGATGATGACTGGGTATACGCCGTTCAACCGGAAATCCGCAAGTTTTTTGCCGACAACGATGTGATTTACGTGCAGGGACACGAACATCAGTATCAGCGTTCCCTGATCACCGCCAAAACGGCACTGACCACCTATCCTTCGGGCTCTACCCCGACTGGCGGTAACTACCGCATGGACGTGTATACACAGATCATGGCCGGTAACGCGTCCTACAAAGGCTACGAATTCCGCTACGGCGAACGCGACCTGGTACAAATGATCGTGGCACAGAAAAATGCCACTGCCAGCAACGGTTCCACTCATTTCGATGTTAACTCCTCGCTGCTGGCCTTCGACGGACCGCGCGTGGATTACAGTTCCTGGTTTGCCGAGCACACAGCCCACAGCAATGCACCGGCGGAGGCATTTACCGCTGACTGGAAATTGCTGGACGAATTCTCACGCTCCACCAACCGCTGTGAAACCGTTGTATACCCGGATTCCGTGCCGGCAGGAACCCGTCCGGTGATGGTGTTGCAACCCGAGTACAAAACCGATATCTGCATTGCGGCGGATGGCAGCGAAGCCCGACTGGCCGGTGGTGTCAACCGCATCTACAACCGCACCAATACACGCACCCGTGATATGGCTTATACCCCCGGGTTCAGCCGCGCGGAAACGCTGAATGACCTGGTCCGGCTGGCCTATCAATGGCTGTTCCAGTACCACGAAAGCTGGTCACCCAACCTGAACAGCGCCGCGCGTGTCATACCAGACTACGATGCACAGGAACTGATCATTCCGGAAACCACCATCGACCTGAAGGAGCACATCACCTTAAGCTGGCTTCCTGCCAGCACCGAAACCGCCTCTGATATCCTCATCATCAGCGGCACGCAGAACCAAACCGGTGTTTTTCAGAGCGCATACGGCGCGGTAAAAGATATCCAGCTGGATAACGGCCTGCCACTGTCCAGCCCCACCGGCGATGCCAAACCACCGGTCACCTTACCGGAGTATGCGACCCAGTCGTGGGACATCAGTGATGCAGTGGCCGACAGTTATGCCGTGGTGTTGAAGGGGCCGGCGGCGGCCAATAAAGGCAAAAGCAGGAAAGCTGAGGCGGTGACGCCAGGCTGGTTCGCCAACGGCCAGTGGAGCGCTATCGCACCACAGCATTGCATCTTCGAATCGGCATGGAACGAGGATTATCTGGCTTCACCGCCTGCGCTGCCCAGCGACTGCCTGCGTTACCCATTGGTTGGGCACGACAGCGAAGCCGGCAATAGCTGGTGGGTGATTCTGAACCAAGATGCCGAGTTGGCGCTGGTGAACATCCGCTAACAGCAGCCCGGCAATACCACGAGGAAAAAGGACGCGTGAGGGATTCCCCTCACGCGCCGCATCCTGTCCACGCCAGCCAGCACAACTCGCCGCCTGCCGGCAACCGCGCCAGCGGAAAATACCCCATCCGCGCCACCTTGCTGGCACCAGGCCATAGTGCCCCGTTTGCTGTCACTCAGGTGGGAGAATTGGCCCGCTCGATGCACTCATTAATGAGGGCGCTGATAATATGTCCGCATTAGATTGAACAGCCTTCAGTCGTCGGAACAAACTTTTCACGCCCTTGGCCACTTTAGCCTTAAATATCAATCCATTAGGAAATACTGAAAGTATATGCGGCCGCCCTTGAAAATGAATAGATAATTAATTCACTGTTGCAGGTTCCAACGGCCTGCCGCAGTCCGTTAAACTACCAATCCAAGGAAGTATTAAACAAGGTTCAATTAACAAGAATCACCAAAGTGACAACGGCTGAGACCAGAATTGTGGCGTGGCCAACGTGTTGCATAATCACCGGCTCCCGCATGGCCGGCGAATGATGGGGGGGATGACGTTCACATGAAACGCAGGGCAGAGCTGTACCTTTTATTTGCCGTTCCATGCCTGGTTCTGGCCGCGGTGCTGAACTGGGCAGGATGGGTGCTGAACCTGCCAATACTCAAGCAGGTTTCACCGGGCCTGGCTGCCATGCACCCGGTAACGGCTCTTGCCTTCCTGCTGATGGGCCTCGGTCTTGGGCTGTTGCGTAACGAACGGCTTGGTCAAACCGGCCGCAGCCTGGCAGTCCTTTGCGCAGTGTCCGTGCTGAGCATGATGGTGCTGAATGCAGCCGGTTTTATCTGGCACACGGACATTGGCCTGCAACACCTGATGTTCAAAAACGCCGTCCAGGCAGCCGCAACCCCGCCCGAAATTTCATGGGCGACCACGGTTGGCCTGTTGGCCGCCGCCATGGCCCTGTTGCTGATTGCGCTGGACACCAGCCGTTACCTGGTGGTGGCTCAGAGCGCCGCCTTTTTCTGCCTTATCGTCGGCTTGTTTGGGGTTTTCCGCTACGCGGTTGGCCAGTTTCCCATTGGCTCGAATCCATTCAGCCATGGATTCTCGGTAATCACCGCCTGTTTGCTCGTGGTGCTGAGCCTGGCCCTGCTGGCGCTGCGACCATCCGATGGGCCTCTGCGCTATCTTAGTGGCGATGACCTGGCGGGCAGACTGACGCGCAAAATGTTGTTCACCACCTTCGCAGGTGCCGTACTTATTGGTGTTCTGCGCGTTTCCGGTGAACATTACTTTCACCTGTTTGACAGTGACACCGGTATCGTATTGATGGCCACCGCGATGCTATGCCTGTTTCAGCTGGTGGTTTGGAACGGCGGCCGCTGGCTGCGCGGCGCGGAAGAGGCGCGCATACAGGCGGAAGCCGACCTGCGAGGTGCCGAACATGAAAAGGACAAAGTCAGCGCTGACCTGCGTTTGTTTTTTGAACTCTCACTGGACCTGCTGTGCATCGCCGGCAACGATGGCTATTTCAAACGGGTAAGCCCGGCATTTACCCGTACGCTGGGCTGGACCACGAAAGAGTTGTTGAGCGAACCGATCACGTTTTTTATTCACCCCGATGACCTGGATTCGACCCTGAAGCAGATACAGCAACAGGCAGAACATAACCAGCCAGTCTCCGATTTTGAAAACCGCTACCGTTGTAAGGACGGCCAGTACCGGGTGTTGTCATGGAAGTCAGTGCCGCAACCTGACGGCACCCGCTATGCCGCCGCCCGTGATGTGACGGATCAGTTAGCCATACATGAAGCGCTGGCGCGCGAACGCGGCATGTTGGCAAATTTCGTTGAAACCGCTGCTGACGGCATTATGACCATCGATGAACGGGGAACCCTGTTGATGGTAAACCAATCGGCACTGGATATGTTTGGATATACCAGCGATGAGTTGCTGGGCCAGAACATCAAAATGCTGATGCCGGAACCCTTTCGATCCGAACACGACAACTATCTGCAAACCTACCGCCAGACAGGCAAAAAGAACATCATTGGCAACAAACGGGACATGCGGGGTTTGCGCAAGGACGGCACAGAAATACCCATAGAACTGGTCGTGGGTGAAGTGGTGGCCGGCGACAGCCGAGTCTTCACTGGCATCATGCGGGACAGTTCCGAGCGCAAGGAATATGAAAAGGCCCTGGTTGACGCGATGTACGAGGCCAAACGGGCCAACGAGGCGAAAAGCGATTTCCTGTCACGCATGAGTCACGAACTTCGCACTCCCCTCAATTCCGTTCTCGGGTTTGCGCAAGTCATAAAAATGGAATTCGACGACCCCAAACTGCACGAAATGGTCGGGCACATCTCCAAGGGCGGAGAGCATCTGCTGGAATTGATTAATGAAGTACTGGATATTGCCCGCATCGAGGCCGGCCGGCTGGCGGTTTCGCTGGAGCCGGTGTGCGCCGGGGATATCCTGCACCAGGCGCACGCACTGATTGAACCCATTGCACGCGAGGAAGGCATTACCATCCGCATACGGGAAGAGTGTTCCAATGTGCACGTACGCGCCGACAAGCAAAGGCTGCTGCAAGTGTTCATCAACCTGCTTTCCAATGCCATCAAGTTCAACCAGCCTGGCGGCAAGGTCGATATACACTGCTATTGCCCGGACAAGGGCAGTTGCCGGATTGAAGTCAGCGACACCGGCCATGGAATAGCCGAAGAGTTTCATGCGCAACTGTTCCAGCCATTTGAACGCTTGGGTAATGAATCAAGCCCTGGCACCGGCTTGGGGCTGGCCCTGTCACAACAACTGGTTCAATTGATGGGCGGTGACATCGAGCTGGCCAGCACCGGCCCGCAGGGGACTACATTCGCTGTCGTTCTGAATGCCGATGCAGACCCCCTCACAGCCGCCGATAAAGGCCTCAGCACCAGCGCTGTCCGCAACATCGAACTGGAGACCGGCTCCAAATTACTGATCATCGAAGACAACCTCGCCAACCTGAAGCTGCTGGAGCATGTTTTCTCAAGCTGGGACGGGCTGAAGCTGATTTCAGCCATGCAGGGCAGGATCGGACTGGACTTGGCAAGGCAGCACCGGCCGGATGTCGTGCTGCTTGACCTGCACCTGCCGGACATGGATGGCGATGAAGTTCTCCGGCGCCTCAAAGCTGACCCGAAAACCCGCAATATCCCGGTAGTCATTTTGAGCGCCGATGCCACGCCCAGCCAGATCAAGAATTTGATGTCCAATGGGGTGCACCGCTACCTGACCAAACCGGTGAACATTCCACTGTTGACGGAAACCCTTATGGAACTGTTCGAGCAGGCCAGGACGCCCGGCAAGGGCTGATCCGCTACAGCGCTGCGCAATAACCAGGCCCCGGCTGCAGCACTGCATATTTATCGCTCGCGTTTCAGCCCGCTGATACCGGCGATGACACGCTGGGGGTCTCAGCCACTGACCCAGGCACGTGAGTGGATATGGCTGATTTTTTCGCCCAGCGACATGCGGTAAAAGCGCCGCAATTCGAACAGTGTTTCATCGCCGCCACGCACCAGCCGGCGGCGCAGGCCCTGGCAGAAATTTGCCGCGTAATCGCTGGCCGCCCGGTAGCGTTCAAGCTGCTCGTCTGTGAGGTGATCGTGAAACTGAGGGTTATCGAAAAGCTGGCCATGCAGCCCGTTCATCATTTCCGTATCCTGCTCTGCACGGGCCATATGCATGGTACTGACGAACTTGTCCACCTCGGCCTGCAGCTCCAGTTCCAGCAATGAAACCGGCCGGTCGCAGCTGGCGCGCCAGGCCACGTAGTTGAAGTGACTGAGCCCTTCTATCACCTTGCACAGATCATCCAGCTGACCGGTGCGTAAGGCGTCCACCGGATTGTCGGAATCAAGCCGCTCGAGAATGCCATCATCGAGATACAACGACAGCAACAAGCCATCACCATCTTCGCTCATCAGCAAGGTTTCACCGCTGTTGGTCAGCTTATCGCCGCCGCTGATGACTTTTGCCAGCCGGGCATCGGTTACCAGGAAGTCGCGGATGTTGTAACCGGCATCGGTTTGATAGATGTCATGCAGCTGCTGTTGCAGACGCTCCAGCATGGTTCAGTGCTTCTGGTCCACCCGGCCCTGCACCGGCTCGACGCCATTCTGGCGTAACAGGGTTTCAGCACGACGGCTGCCGGTGCGCATCCATAACTCGTAGGCCCGCAGCAGGTCCACGTCTGAACTTTGCCTGGCGCCATCAGCGATCTCGTTCAACACATCAACCAGCACCTGGAATTTCAGGGCCAGTTCACGATACACGGGAGCAAACGCTTTGCCGCGAAAGGTGTTGCGAACCTCATCAGAAAGCGAGCCATAGGCATTTCCACCCATGTAGATGTAGTAATCCACATCAACCGCTTTGCCGGCCAGCCCGTCTGCAAAGAACCCGGCAATAAACAAGGCGATATCGCCGATGCGCTGCAACAGGTAATTGCGTTCATCGTAGCGATCGGTGTTGGCTGCATCCGCCAGCATCAACGCGAGCGGCCGCAGGCCATAATGCTCTGCATGCTCTTCGTACAATTCATCTGAGCGTGAAAATATCGTCAGGAGATTGACGACGTAATGTGCTGCGTGGGGATCAATTTCTACGCGTTGTCGGGCGACAACATCATTGATCGAAGTGTGAAAATATTCTTGCAGGTTACTAACCCTGACGACCCTGTCCCGGTTCCCGCGATCGATCATAAGCAATGGCCTCCTCTTATATCGATACTTTATCCTGCGAATTACCAAACGGCGTGCTCCCGCAGGATGATTCACGCCGCCATAGAACATAATGTTCCCCGAAAAAGCAGCCGTGTCAAGCATCGGCTTGCCGTCAACGCCAAGTCGAGAGCCCACCGACGGACTCGACCCGAACTCAACCAACCGCTCAAGGACAATGGGGGTCTTGCACCGGCAATGCCTGGGTGACGGAACAGGTTTATGCGGCAGTAAGCAAACCATGCTGCCTGATAAAGCGCTTTCACATCATCTTGATGCGTAGTAAGTTGAGCGGCCAGAACCAGGCCAGCAAGCCGACAACAAACCCACAAGGAACTATCAATGAAAACCGGTCAAACCCTTTTCCTGCTGCTTCTGCCATGCTTTTTTGTCTCCGGCGCAGTTGCCCATGCCGAACAAGCCGATGCCACTGCATTGATTAATTACGCAACAGGTAATCCACAGGACTGGCCTGAAAATCTTGATGCGGTAATCGCCGCCCCGGATCATCACACCGTGCTGCTGGAAAACGATTCCGTCCGGGTACTGGATGTGACCGTGCTTCCCGGCGTGGTGGAACCCCTGCACTCTCACCGCTGGCCAAGTGTTCTTTATATTCAGGCAGCCGGACATTTCATCGACCGGGATAGTGAAGGAAACGTGATTTTCGATACCCGTGAAATGGACGCGCCATTGCAATTACCCGCCACCATGTGGAAAGAACCCGAAGCACCGCATTCGGTGGAGAATCTGAGCGATACGGAAACCATCCGGCTGATCCGGGTTGAACTGAAAAATCGCTGAAACCTGCGCTGCAGCGCCTTCAGATAAACTGACGCCATGCAGGAATTGGCATTCACGGACGGCGCTGGCGATGCGTAACCCTGTGATATGTCAAAAGTCCGGGCATTGGGTGCCGCTCAGGCGGGAAAGGCGGCTGTAGGCCCTGGATGCCGAGCCAAAGCCCGCCACGGTGGAGCTGTAGTCAAAGGCCAGCTGGTCACAATCGGACCAGTTCAATGTGAAGCTGCCCCAGTTGGAGATGGTGACATCAGCCGTATCATAATCTGCACCCCAGCGGGAAAATGTCGACGGGTACAGTGCATCCATCGTCACGCTTTTGCCGCTGGCCTGACCGATTCCAATCAACCACATCTGGTTGTCGTTCTGGTCGTAGGTAAAGAACACCACCAACACGTTGCCATTGGGCAGCCACTCAACGATGATGCCTTCGCCATTGCGGGCCGGGTCAAACCACGAACCAGAGAGACCGGCGTTGGGGTGGGGGGTCTCGGCGCCACAACCGGTAATATGGCTTAGCCGAGCAGCCCGTGTTATCAGCCCCTCGTAACCCAGTTCCGCATCACCAGAGTAGGCGACGTTGCCACCCGGCGCCGTTGCGGCACAATCCGGAAAAACCATTGACATACCGCCATTGGGTGTGAATTCAATATCATCTTGATCAAAACCATTGCCAAAACTGGTTCCCACCGGGCGCAGCACGTTATCGATGACGATACCGTTATCCTGCACCTCGCCCACGCCAATAAACCAGGCAGGGCCGGAACCATCGGGGCGGTAGGTAAACGTGTACACGATGGCCGTCGTGTCATTGAGGATTTCAACATAGGTGCCTTCGCCATCCCGCAGCGGATTGAAGAAAGCGCCGCTGTGGCCGTTTTCGATCTGACCGCTGCCCGCCACTTCCATGGCGCCCATATCGCACTCAAATACGCCGTCACCATTACCATCCTGCGGGCGCGCCGTTCCGCTGATATCCCGGTAACCACAGGGCAACGAGGGCAAGGGGTCATTGGCCAGCAATTGGGCTTCGACTGCGCCTGCGTCAATGGCCGGGCTGGAGGGCCCGGGTACCGGCAAGCCCTCCGCGTTGCTGCCGAGTTGCGGATCAACACCGGGCAGGTCGGTGGGCTGATTCAGCGCACAGCTGCTGTCTGAAGAAATATTGTAGCCCAGTGACTGGAACGCGCCGGAGCCAAAGTCGTTGCACAGCGCCTGCGGCTTTGATGGGGCCGTATCATCTGAGCGTATCTGGCTGCCACCATTCTGCATATTGATGATATTGCCGAACATGACTGCCGCCCCGGTTGAATCCATCGCGGCGGAACGGTGACTGAAGGTGTTATTGCGGATGTTGATAATGCCAGCAGGGTTCTCGACCAGCACATTATCGCAATCGCTGGTGAACACATTCCGCTCTACCAGCAAGGCATTGCCGGTAACACTGCTGTTGACATTGATATCGCAGCCGTAAACAACCGCCTCGTTTTCTTCAAA
>JBFIHZ010000063.1:0-15746 GCA_041601535.1 Lysobacterales bacterium
GAAACCGGATGCGGTCGCCGGCCTGCACGGTGCTGCCCAATTCCGCGGTTTCGCGATTTACCCGAACCGCTCCCGCGCGGATGTGGTTTTCCAGCGCACGGCGGGAGCCCAGCCCGGCCCCGGCCATGACTTTCTGCAGCCGTTCCGGGCTGGCCTGAACGGCCGCGGCTGGGTCCTGTTGCCGTTTACCGCGGCGGGGTTTGCTGGTGGGACGATGGCGCATGACGGCAGCGGTACTCAGGCTTGCCCGGCTTGCTGGGCTGAAGATTCGTCTGCTGCCGGCGCGGATTCGTCATCCGGGCCGCTGTCTGCCTCTGCTAACTCTGCGGCGTCGCCTGTCTCAGTCGGGCCATCATCCTTGCTGTCTGCGTCTGCGTTGGTGGCTTCGCCGTCAGCCGCGCTGTCCTCGGTGGCTTCTGCTGTTTCATCGGCATCACCGTCAGCATCGCCATTGTCCCCTGCGTTAATCTCTTCTGGGGCATCGTCGGCCTCTTCGCCGGACTCATTGCTGGCTTCTGCGTCAAATTCAAATTCCGGCTCCAGCGTATCCATATCACGGATTTCAGCCAGCGTGGGTAGCTGGTCCAGGCTGGCCAGGTTGAAGTAATCCAGGAAGGCCTTGGTGGTGCCAAACAGCGCGGGCTTGCCGGGCACATCGCGGTGCCCCACCACGCGGATCCATTCCCGTTCCTGCAGGGTGCGAATGATGTTGGAACTTACCGATACACCGCGCACTTCCTCGATTTCACCACGCGTCACCGGCTGGCGGTATGCAATCAGGGCCAGGGTTTCCAGCAGCGCACGGGAATATCGTTGCGGCCGGCCTTCCCACAGGCGGGAAACCCACGGCATGACCTGTTCACGCGTTTGCAGGCGAAAGCCGGAGGCCACCTCGTTCAGTTCAATACCCCGCCCGGAAAGATCTGCCGCCAGTTCTTCCAGTGCCTTGCCGATTTCACCCACGCTGGGTGCGTTTTCCTCGTCAAACAGGGAAGCCAGCTGGGCCGCGGTCAGCGGTTCGCCGGCTGCCAGCAGTACGGCTTCCAGTATGTGCTTGAGCGGCACGTTGGTATTCTCACCCCATTCAGGCATTGGTTTGTCTCTCAACATTTATTGGGTTGGGCATCTGCATGCTTCAGTCGGCCAGTACTTCCGATGAACTCGGCTGCTTCACGTAGATCTGGGCAAACGGCTTGCTCTGTACCAGATCGACCAGATGCTCACGCGTCAATTCCATCAGTGCCAGGAAGGTTACCACCACACCCATGCGGCCCTCTTCGGGAGAGAAAAAGCTGGAAAATTCCAGGTAGGGGTTCTCACGCAGGCGGTCAATGATACGGGTCATGCGCTCACGCACCGACAGGGGTTCGCGGTTGATGTGGTGGTGGGTGAACAGTTCCGCCTGCGTCAATACGTCTTTCAGCGCCGCCAGCATGTCTTTCAGGTCGATTTCCGGCGGGATGCGCACCACCTGGCGGTCTTCCACCCAGGCCTCCAGCACCGCGAAATCCCGGTCCCGGCGCGGCAGCTCGTCAATATCCTCGGCGGCCTGCTTGAAGCGCTCGTATTCCTGCAAGCGGCGCACCAGTTCGGCGCGCGGGTCCTCTTCCTCGCCTTCCTCGGCCTTGGGGCGTGGCAGCAGCATGCGTGACTTGATTTCAGCCAGTATGGCGGCCATCACCAGGTACTCGGCGGCCAGTTCGAACTGCACTTCGCGCAGCAGGTCGATATAGGAGATGTATTGCCGGGTGATTTCCGCGATCGGAATATCCAGGATATCCAGGTTCTGGCGGCGGATCAGGTAGAGCAACAGATCCAGCGGGCCCTCAAAGGCTTCCAGAAACACTTCCAGCGCATCAGGCGGGATGTACAGGTCTTCCGGTAACTTGGTGAACGGCTGGCCCTGCACCACGGCAAACGGCATTTCACCCTGATGCACCGCGCCGGAAGGGGCGTGATCCACTTGCTCGGCAGCGCTTTCATTGGCGGAATGGTCTTGTTCCGCAGGCCCTGTCCCCTCAGTCTCTGCGCCGCGCTGTTCCTCGGCCGCCCGTTCGCCGCCGGGCTGCTCGGAGCCGGCTTCGTCCTTGGATGGGGCTGGGTTCTGCGCTGCAGGGGAATTCAAAACGGTTCTCTCGGGCTTTCCAGGCTGATGAAGGGTCAGAAGTTTATCACGCCGCTGCCCTGGCGCAGTATGGCGGGGTGGTCACCGCTCAGGTCCACCAGGGTGGTAGGCTCGAGCGGGCAGTAACCGGCATCGACGAACAGGTCCACCATGCCGTTTACGGCGTCGTACAGGTCCTCGCTGTCAAAAATCTCATCTTCCGTGCCGGGCATGATCAGCGATGAACTGAGCAAAGGCTCATCCATGGTTTTCAGAATCGCCTGTACCACCGGATGGTCAGGGATGCGGATGCCAATGGTCTGGGTTTTGCGCTGGCGGGCTGACTTGGGCACCTTGCTGGTGGCCGGCAGGATAAAGGTGAATGGCCCCGGAGTGACCTGCCGGATCAGCCGGTGTGAGGGGTTGCTGACCTTGGCAAGGTGGCCCACGTCCGACAGCGAACGGCAACAGAATGTGAAATGGTGGCGTTGGTCCAGTTGCCGGATACGCACCACCCGTTCCTGGGCTTTGCGGTTGTCCGCCCGCCAGCCGAAGGCATAACCGGAATCTGTGGGGTAGGCAATCAGCCCGCCGCGCACCAGTACGCCAACGATGTGATCAATATGCCGGGGGTTCAGGCCCTGCACTCTGACTTCGATTCGCTCGCTCATGCCTTAAGGCTCCGCAACGGGGTTAATGCAACAGGGCATTCTAAATCAGCCAGCCGCCACGGAACAGGCTTATTCCACCGGGTGGAGCCGTAGCCTTGAGCCGGAGTGTGCCAGTTGCCGGCGATTTCTGGCCGCCCGGGCTTGTGCCCCTTGCGGCGTAAACGTAAGCTGTCGCCTGCTGAATTTTGTGGATTGGCCATGTGGTACGTAATCTATTCAAACGACAATGAAAACAGCCTGCCGGCGCGTGCTGCGGCACGGGCAGATCACCTGGCCCGCCTGCAGCGCCTGATGGAACAGGGGCGTCTGCTGCTGGCTGGTCCGCGGCCGGCCATTGATGCCGATGACCCCGGTCCGGCAGGTTTCCTGGGTTCGCTGGTCGTGGCCGAGTTCGAATCACTGCAACAGGCGCAGGAGTGGGCCGATGCGGACCCCTACATGGCCGCCGGAGTGTACCGCGACGTGAGCGTGAGCCCGTTCAAACGGGTCATGCCGCTTTAAGGCCCGGCTGTAATGGATACCGAACAGAGAATGACGGAAATGCGCCGCCGGCTGGAGGCAGCGCTGCAACCCTCACGGCTTGAAATCATCGATGAGGGCCACAAACACGTAGGTCACGAGGGCGCCAAAGATGGCCGTGGCCATTTCGTGGTGCATATCGAGTCAGCTGCTTTTGCAGGCAAAACGCCGTTGCAGCGCCACCGTCTGGTCTATGACGCGATGGACGAGCTGATGCAGACGGATATTCATGCCCTGACGATTGACGCCCGGCTGCCTTGAGCGCTGCTTCAGGGTTTCCAGTCGGGGCTCTGATGCTCGACTTCAACAGTGGTGTAGATACCGCCCCGAACGTTGAATTCGGCGGTCAGGCGGATATAGCGTGGGTCCAGCGCGGCCACCAGGTCGTCGAGGATGCGATTGGTGAGGTCCTCGTGGAAGCCGCCTTCGTCGCGGTAACTCCACAAGTACAGTTTCCACGACTTCAGCTCCACGCAATGCTGGTCCGGAATGTATTCAAGTTCCAGCGTGGCAAAATCGGGCTGGCCGGTCTTGGGGCACAAACAGGTAAATTCTGGAGATTCGATGCGGATGGTATAATCCCGTGAGGGTTTGGGGTTGGGAAAAACCTCCAGTTGTTTGCTGGCCTCGGTACTCATTCGTGCTCCTGAAAACGATAAAATTTCATAAATAAATCAATAAGCGAAGCAGTTTAGCCATTTCATGAACACTATTACAATGCGTGGCCGGGCCATTTCCCGGAATTTCTGGCTGCACCGTAAAGCACAGGCCTGGCAGACACGGGCCGAATTCACCGCTGGCGGAAGGGCCGCAGCGCGTGCGGAGACTGATTAATGCGGCTTACAGCCATCAAGCTGGCGGGTTTCAAATCGTTTGTTGACCCCACCACATTTTACGCACCCACCAATCTGACCGGCATAGTCGGTCCCAACGGCTGCGGCAAATCCAATATCATCGACGCGGTGCGCTGGGTAATGGGCGAGGGCTCTGCCAAGGTTTTGCGTGGCGAATCCATGGCCGATGTGATTTTCTCCGGTTCATCCACCCGTAAACCGGTGGGCACGGCAACCGTTGAACTGGTATTTGACAACTCCGATGGCCGGGTGGGCGGCCAGTTCGCCGAATACAACGAAATTTCGGTAAAACGGCAAGTGTCACGCGACGGCGTTTCGGGATATTTCCTCAATGGCACGCGTTGCCGCCGCAAGGATGTGCGCGACCTGTTTCTGGGTACCGGCCTCGGTTCCCGCAGTTATTCGATTATTGAACAGGGCATGATTTCCGCTGTGGTGGACGCGCGGCCGGAAGAAATCCGCGCACACCTGGAAGAAGCGGCCGGAATTTCCCGCTACAAGGAGCGCCGCCGCGAGACGGAAAACCGCATTCAGCACACCCGCGATAATCTGGCCCGGCTGTCCGACCTGCGCGAGGAGGTTACCAAGCATCTGAACCGCCTGCAGCGCCAGGCGGCGGCCGCGCGGCGTTACAAGAAGCTGAAAAAGGAACGGCGCGAGCTGGAATCGCGCATGCTCACTCTGCGCTGGCGCGACTTGAAACAGCAGACCGAAGCAGGGCTGAAAGCGCTGCAGAAAAAGGAAACCAGCCTGCAGGAGAGCATTGCCGGCCAGCGGGCGGCGGAGAAATCGCTGGAAGACATTCATCAGCAGCAAACCCAGGCCAGCGAAAAATTCTCCGAGGTGCAGGGCGAGCTCTACCAGGTGGGCAGCGAAATAGCCCGGCTGGAACAAACCATCCAGCACGAGCGTGAACTGCAGGCGCGGCAGAAACAGGAGTTTGAAGAGACCTCAGCCGCACTGAATGACCTGGAAAAGCACATGGTGCTGGACCGTGCGCAAATCGAGGACATCACCCAGGCGCTGGCCGAAGTGGAACCGGCGCTGGAACTGGCGCAACAGGCCGAACAGGCCGCCAATGAAGCGATGCTGGCAGCGGATGCCGAAGTACAGGCCTGGCAGGAAACCTTTGAGGCGCATCATCATCGCAGTGCCGAATGCCAGCGCGAAGCCGATCTCAAACGCGCCGAAGCGAACAACCTGGACCAGCGCATGCACGCCAATTCGCGCCGGCTGGAGTCGCTGAGCCAGGAAACGGTCAATGTGGACACCGCGGCCATCCTGTCGGCGCTGCAAGGCCTGGATAACGAGGTGATGGAACTCACTGCAGCGGAAACCGCCCTGCAGGAAAAGCTGGACATGCTGCGGGAAGATCAGCGGCAACGGCAAAACGCACTGCGCGACCAGGAAACTGCCGTGCGCCAGCAACAGCGGGAAATGCACACCAAGGAAGGCCGTCTGGAATCCCTGCAGGCACTGCAGTCCGCCGCGCTGGCCGGGGAAGCCAACAACCGCTGGCTGAAACAGCACGGCCTGGAAAAGGCACCACGGCTGGCCAAGGCGATCAAGGTGAAAAGCGGCTGGGAAACGGCGGTGGAAACCGTGCTGGGCCCGTGGCTGCAATCGGTCATGGCCGGCGGTGATGACCGCCTGGTGCAGGCCTTGTCACAGGCAGAAAATGCCAACCTGGACCTGGTCGATGATGCCCGTGGCGGCGTAACGGCCAGGCCGGGTACTTTGGCGGAACACGTCACCGCACCCGATGCCGTGATGCACTGGTTGAACTCCGTGCGGGTGGTGGAATCCCTGGAGCAGGGCTGGTCGCAGCGTGACCGCCTGGCCGAGGGAGAGTCATGCATTACCACCGCTGGCGAATGGCTGGGTGCCGGCTGGGTTCGCATTGCCCGCGGCAAGGCGGCTGAAGATGGCATGCTGGCCAGGGAAAATGCGATTGCCGAGTTGCAGGACAGTCTGCAGCAGCTGACGGCGGAGGTGGGCGAGCAGTCCGGTCGACTCGAGGCAGAACGCGAGGCGCTGGCGGAACTGCAGCAGCAGATCCAGGATCTGCAGACAGAGACCAATAACCTCCATCGCAAGCGCAGCGAGGTGGAAGGCCAGGCGCAAAGCCGCCGTGACAGCATCAAGATGATGGACGAACGCCAGGCGGTGATCGGTGCTGAAGTAAGTGAATTGCAGCAACAGATCAACCAGGACCAGCAAGCCGTGGGCGCAGCCCGCAACCTGCTGGATGGCCTGGTCGAGCAGATGGCCGGTCTCAAAAAAGAGCGCGACGAACTGGACGCGCGCCGCAGCCAGTTGATGGCGCGGCGTGATGAAGCCAGGGTCAAGTTGCGCGAAGCACGTGACCAGCGGCATGAACTGGCTCTGAAAGCGGAATCGCGGCGGGCCGGCATGGACTCGCTGCGCCAGTCGCTGCAGCGTATGGATACCCAGATCAGTCAGCTGCAACAGCGTTACGTCAATCTCAGCGAGCAGATGGCGCGTGCAGAGCAGCCGGAGAAAACCCATACCGCGGCGATGGACGCCTTGCTCAAGCGCCGCGTTGAGACCGAGGCACGGCTGGCCAGCGAACGCGCCGCGCTGCAGCAGCTCGAGGAACAGTACCGCGAACAGGACACGGCACGGCAGCAGGCGGTGCAAACGGCCGATGAAATCCGCCAGAAGCTTGAGCATGCACGCCTGCAACAGCAGGAAATTGAACTCAATGCGCGTTCATTGCAGCGCCAGGTCGCCGAACTGGGCGGTGATGTGGAGGAACTGATTGAGGCCATTCCCGACGATGCGGAAGTGGAACAATGGGAAGCGGAACTGCAACGGCTGCAGGACAACATCAGCCGCCTGGAACCGGTTAACCTGGCCGCTATCGACGAATTCGAGGAAGAGCAAAAGCGCAAGGACTACCTGGATGCGCAGGACGCTGACCTGTGCCAGGCATTGGGCACGCTGGAAGAGGCCATCGCCAAAATCGATCGCAAGACCCGCACCCGTTTCAAGGAGACGTTTGAGCGCGTCAACAAGGGCGTGCAAGAACTGTTTCCGCGCCTGTTTGGCGGCGGACACGGCTACCTGGAACTGACCAGTGATGATTTTCTCACTACCGGTGTCAGCATCATGGCGCGTCCACCCGGCAAACGGGTGAGCAATATTCACCTGCTTTCCGGCGGTGAGAAGGCGCTGACTGCGGTGTCGTTTGTGTTCGCCATTTTCCAGCTTAACCCGGCACCGTTTTGCCTGTTGGACGAAGTTGATGCACCATTGGACGATGCCAACGTCGCCCGCTTCTCCAATATGGTGAAAGAGTTGTCGGAAACAGTGCAGTTCATTTTTGTCACGCACAACAAGGTGACAATGGAAATGGCGCATCAGATGAGCGGCGTGACCATGCGGGAGCCGGGCGTGTCGCGGCTGGTGCAGGTGGATATCGAAGAAGCGGCCAGACTGGCCGCAAGCTAGGCGAGACATGGAAGCTGCAACGCTAAGATGGATCATTATCGTGATTGGGCTGCTGATCCTGGGCTCAATTTTCCTGTTTGGCAACCCGGAGAAAAAGCGTAAGCCCCGCGCCTCGCGGCGCAAGCTGCCTACACCCGCGGAGCGGCGCGAGCCCACCCTGGAGCAATCCGCCGAGTCGGCATCCGCGGCACCATCCGGCGAAGTGGCTGAGCTCGAGGCGGACGGTTCCGCAGAGGGGATTCCGGTAAGCCAGGCCGAACTGCCCATTGATGACAAGCCACGGCTGGAAGCGGTCCGGCCGGCAGAGCCCCCAAAGCCGCGTAAACCGGCGGGCCCCCCGCCGGAGAAAATCATCACCTTATTCCTGCTGGCGCGTGACAACCACGTCATCGCCGGAGCTGATTTGCTGCAGGCAGCGCTCAAAACCGGCATGAGTTTTGGCGACATGAATATTTTCCACCGCGTGCCGGATGGGGCGGACCAGCCGGCTTTCAGTCTGGCCAATGCGGCCAAGCCCGGGTTTTTCGACAAGGAGGCCTGGAATACGTTTGAAACCCAGGGCCTGGCCGTGTTTATGACCTTGCCCGGTCCGATGCTGGCACTGGACGCATGGGAGGCCATGCTGGCCACAGCCCGGCATATCGCCGATATTCTCAATGCTGAATTGCAGGATGCGCAGCACACGCCATTCACCCGGCAAAAAGAGGCTGAGATTCGCGAAGAGATGCGCGAGTTTGACCGCAGCCGTGCGCGGCAATCCTTTACCTGATCAGGCCGGTACCTCGCGCCGATGAGCACGCCGCATCAAACCGACGCCGGGGCGGACCTGACGCCCGCTGCCGCCGGCGAGCGCATCGATGCCTTGCGTCAGCAACTCAACGAACACAATTACCGTTACCACAGCCTGGATCAGCCGGTCATCAGCGATGCCGAGTACGACGGCCTGATGCGTGAACTGGAACGGCTGGAGCAACTTTTCCCGCAATTCGCCTCCGCCGATTCTCCGACCCAGAGGGTAGGCGCAGCGCCGCTGGGGGAATTTGCCGAAGTGCGCCACCAGCACCCGATGCTGTCGCTGGCCAACGCGTTTTCCGAAGAGGAAATCCGCGCCTTTCACCAGCGCGTACTGCGCGGCCTGGAAGTGGAGCATGTCACCTATGTGGCCGAACCCAAGCTCGACGGGGTGGCCATTTCATTGCGCTACCTGGAAGGCCGGCTGGAGCAGGCAGCGACCCGTGGCGATGGCAGCACCGGCGAGGACGTCACCGCCAACGTGCGCACCATCCGGGCCATTCCGCTGCAGCTGCGCGGCTCGGACTGGCCGTCTGAGCTGGAAGTGCGCGGTGAGATTTATATGCCCTTGTCCGGTTTTCATGCCTATAACGAAAAAATCCGCGAGCAGGGCGGCAAGGAACTGGTCAATCCCCGCAACGCGGCGGCCGGCAGCCTGCGGCAACTGGATTCCCGCCTGACCGCGCAACGGCCGCTGGCCTTTTTCGCCTACTCGGTGGCCACCCAGCAGGGGCTGCCGGCCAGTCATTTCGAAGCATTGCAGCAATTGCGTGACTGGGGCTTTCCGGTCAACCCGGAAATCAGCCGGGTGGAGGATGATGAAGGCTGCATCCGTTATTACAATGCCATGGCGGACAAACGGCCGGACCTGGCCTATGACATCGACGGCGTGGTGTTCAAGGTGGAGCTGCGCGCGCAACAGGAAACACTGGGCTTTGTCAGCCGCGCGCCGCGCTGGGCCATCGCGCAAAAATTTCCGGCCGAAGAAGCCATTACCCGGCTGGCCGGTATTGATATCCAGGTCGGACGCACCGGCGCCCTGACCCCGGTGGCGCGGCTGAAGCCGGTGTTTGTGGGTGGCGTCACGGTAACCAACGCCACCTTGCACAACCTGGACGAAATCCGCCGCAAGGATGTGCGCGCCGGTGACTGGGTAGTGGTGCGGCGCGCCGGGGATGTGATCCCGGAAGTGGCCCGCGTGGTGATCGAGCGGCGCAGCGCTGATCTGCCGGAGTTCCACATGCCGGACGAGTGCCCGGTATGCGGTTCGGCGGTAGAGCGGGCCGAAGATGAGGCAGTTGCCCGCTGCACCGGGGGTCTGTTCTGCCCGGCGCAACGCAAGCAGAGCATTATGCATTTCGCCTCGCGCCGTGCCCTGAACATCGAAGGTATGGGCGAGAAGCTGGTTGAGCAGCTGGTGGAAGCCGGTTTGGTGCATTCTGTGGCCGATCTGTATGCGCTGAAACTGGAGGATTTATCCGCGCTGGAGCGCATGGGGGAAAAATCTGCCAGCAACGTGCTGGCCGAGATCGAGCGCAGTAAAACGCCGCCGCTGGGACGCCTGTTATTCGCGCTGGGTATTCGCGAGGTGGGCGAAGTCACGGCGCAATCCCTGGCCAGCCATTTCGGCAGTCTGCAGGCGCTGGCTGCGGCCAGCGAAGAAGACCTGCTGGCGGTGGCCGACGTCGGACCAGTGGTGGCGCAGCACGTGCACGCATTCTTCCAGGAAGAGCATAACCGCGACGTGCTGGAGGCGTTGCAGCGCATGGGCGTAGAGCCCACCGCGCCTGAAGTAAACACAGCAGACCAGCCGCTGGCCGGAGAAACCTGGGTGTTGACCGGCAGCCTGTCGGTGCCGCGGGCGCGCGCCAAGAACCTGCTGGAATCGCTGGGCGCGAAGGTCACCGGCAGCGTGTCGGCCAAAACCACCGCCTTGCTGGCGGGTACCGAAGCCGGTTCAAAACTGACCAAGGCGGAAAAACTGGGCGTGCAGATTGTCAGTGAAGATGCGTTCCGTGAGCTGTTGCAGTCTCATGGGCTGGCACTGGAATCAGCAGACTGAATCGCTGCCAGTTCCAGGCGCCACAGCGGCGCGGGTAAGTTTTCTGTGGTGACCATCACGCTCAGGCCGTCCGTGCTGAATGCCACCGCTTCATCATAAGTGCCTGGCGGGCCGATTACTTCTATGGGCCGGCCTTGCAGCGCATCGCTCCAGGATTCCGATTCTGCACGCCGGTACAGGTACACACTGCGATAGGTCAGCAGTGCCAGCATCAGGCCATCCGGGCTGATGTCCATGCCGGTGGGCTGCGATACCCACGCGCCGCGCTGGTAATTCTTGACCAGGTCCATAGGCTGCGGCGGGCGCAAGCTTGGCACCTCACCCAGAAATTCCAGCGTGAGCTCTGCTTGTTGTTGAGCGGCTACGGCATCTACCGCGTACAGGCGTGGCGGCACATCGCGTTTGCTTAGCAGTAGTAGCTGGCCGCTGGCCGGGTCATAGGCCATGGATTCGCAATCACGCGGCCCATCGGGGTAGCTCAGGCGCACGGCGTGGCGGATGTTCAGCACGTCTTCAGTCGCATCGGTTCCCGTCGCAGCCGGCAATGGGCTGAAGTACAGTTGCACGGACTTGCGGCTGGAATGGTTATCACCGAAATCGCCCACCACCAGCAGGCGCTGGCCCGGAAAGCCGGCGTCCGGCAACTGGGTGATATCTTCCCAGTCGCGTTGTTTTGCGCCTTGCAGCTGCAGGCTGCGCAACAGGCTGCCATCGGTGCGAACAATATACAGCCGCGCCTGGCCATCATCGTTATGCACCAGCCAGTGGTCATCGTCCAGCGCCAGCAAGCCACTGATTTCATCGAGTTCGGGTGCCCGCACGACCCCGGCTTGCACAAATCCGGCAGCTTTACGGTGGGTATCCGGCCCGGCAGCCGATTCTGCATCGAATCCGTCGCAGGCCGTGAGAAACCCACAGGCCAGCAAGCAAGCCAGCCATAATGGCAGTGAAAAGGGCTGCACCGTGCGGCGATCTCTTGAGCAGCAACCAAAGCGCTTACGATACCGGGCAGCGATGTGGGCACCGGATCGGATTGAAAACAGCCAGGGCGGAACAGGGGTGGCACGGTTTATCATGATAAAAGCATATCAGGATAAAATGACAATCCGTGAACAGCGCATTATGCCAATTACCTCAGAGCCCCAATTTCAGACTGCTGGCGCAGCAGCGCAGCAAGCTGGCAGAGCGCCTGAATACACCGTGAATCACACGATTCGACAGGCCTTGCCACTGGCTGTGCCGCACTGGCGCGGGGCTGCGGTGACGGCCGGGGAAGCGCCTGTGCCATTCGACTGGCTGGCGGCATGAATCTGCTGCTGGTGCTTAACCCCAAGGCCGCTGCCGGCCGGGCCGGCAAGCTGCTGCCGGCGCTGGTCGAAGCTTTTAGCGCCCGTGGCATCCGAACCGAAACCCTGATCACCCGGGGGTGCGGCGATGCCGCCACGCAATTGGCCGCGCGTGACCTGCACCTGTTTGACGGTGTGGTGGCAGCGGGTGGCGACGGCACCCTGCACGAGGTGATTAATGGCCTGTGCCAGCACCCAATGCGCGCGCGTTGCCCGGTGGGTGTGTTGCCGGTGGGCACAGGGAACGCGTTTGCCCGTGACCTCGGGCTGGCGGCAGGTGACTGGCGCGCCGGAATAGAGCTGATCGCCGCCGCGCATACTTGCTGCGTGGATGCTGGCCATGTCAGCAGCCGGGACGGATCGTTCTGGTTTATTAACAGCATCGGTATGGGCTTTGCGGTGGATGCCGCGCGGGCCGCGAAAAAGCTGAAATGGCTGGGCCGTGCAGCCTACACCCTGGGCACATTGTGGCGGGTGCTGCGGCTGCGCCCCCACGGCTTGCGGCTGGAACTGGATGGGCAAGTGCTGGAACAGGACAACCTGTTGCTGATGGTGTCCAACAGCCGCTATACCGGCACACATTTTCTGATCGCGCCAGGCGCGGAGATCGATGACGGCTGGCTGGATGTTACCTTGCTACGGCCGCTGCCGAGGCTGCGTCTTCTGCGGCTTTTTCCCAGCATCTACTCGGGCGGGCATTTGCGCTACCCGGAAGTCAGTCTGCACCGCGCCAGAACCATCCGCATCAGCATGCCGGAAGGGTTTTTGCTGGCCCCGGATGGTGAATTCCGTGGCCATACACCGGTTGAAATAGACTGCCAGCCTGCCGCCATCCGCTTGTTTTGTGCCGCAGGCAGCAGCCCCGGAACGTCCCCCGCACAGTCGCCTTAGGCGGAGCACTCCCGGTCCCTGGCGAGCCGTTTAACCCACGCCGAGTATGGTGCCATCCGGCATGACTTTCACCTGGGTGGCCAGCGGCACCTTGGGCAGGCCCGGCATGCGCATGATTTCTCCGGTCAGCACCACCAGGAAACCGGCACCGGAATTGACCTGGATGTTGCGGACCGTGACGGAAAAATCCCGCGGGCGGCCGTGCAGCAAGGGATCATCAGACAAGGAACTGGGTGCCTTGGCTATACAGATCGGCAGGTTTTCCATGCCCAGCAGCTCGATGCGCTTCAGATCCTTTTCCGCCTCCTTGGTGAAGGCCACATCGTGCGCGCCGTACATGCTCAGGCTGACATTGCGGATTTTCTCTACGACCGGGATATCCAGATCGTACAGCGGGCGGTACGGCTTGTTGTTTTCCACCGATTGCATCACCTGGCGGGCCAGTTCGGTGGCGCCCGCGCCGCCTTCGGCAAAGTGCCGGGATTCAGCAAAGCGCACGCCATGCTGCTCGGCGCGCTCCGCCACGCGCTGGATTTCTCCATCGGTATCGCCGTGAAAACGGTTCAGGGCCACCACCGGGCGTTTGCCGAACAGCAGCACGCTTTCAATGTGTTTGTCGAGGTTTTCCAGCCCGAGGCTGACGGCGGCAGAATCGGTGCGTTCCAGGTCGTTCTTGTGATTGCCACCGTGCAATTTCAGTGCGCGTATGGTTGTAACCAGAACTACAGCATCCGGGTCGATTCCGGCTGAACGGCACTTGATGTCAAAGAATTTCTCAGCGCCCAGGTCAAAGCCGAAACCGGCTTCGGTGATGGCCCAGTCGGCATGGTGCATGGCCATACGGGTTGCGAACACGCTGTTGCAGCCGTGGGCGATATTGGCGAAGGGCCCGCCGTGCATCAACACTGGCGTGCCTTCCAGGGTCTGCACCAGGTTGGGGTGCACCGCGTCGCGCAGCAGGGCGAGCAGGGCATCGGTAATGTTCAGTGCGCGCAGGAAGATGGCCTCGCCGGCATAGGAGTAGCCCACCAGGATGCGGTCCAGCCGCTGCCGCAGGTCGTCCATGTCGTTGGCCAGGCACAGGATGGCCATGATTTCGGAAGCCGCCGTGATATCAAAGCCGCCTTCGCGTGGAATGCCCTGGAAACGGCCACCCAGCCCCAGCACAATCTTGCGCAGGCTGCGGTCATTCATGTCCATGCAACGCCGCCAGGCCACCATGCGCTGGTCCAGGTTAAGCTCATTGCCGTGATAGATGTGGTTGTCTATCATCGCGGAAATCAGGTTATTGGCGGCGGTGATGGCGTGGAAATCACCGGTGAAATGCAGATTGATACGGTCCACCGGTACGATCTGCGAAAAGCCACCACCGGTGGCACCACCCTTGACGCCCAGGCAGGGACCCAGCGAGGGTTCGCGCAAGGCCACACAGACCGATTCCCCCAGCCGGTCAAAGGCCTGGCCCAGCCCGATTGAGGTGGTGGTTTTGCCTTCACCGGCAGAAGTCGGCGTGGTGGCGGAAACCAGGATCAGCCGGTTTTTGGCCTTCCGGGTGCGCGGCCGCGACAGCGCATCGATATGGATCTTGGCGATGTCCCGACCGTAGGGAATCAGGTCGTTGGCATCCACACCAAGCTTTTCTGCAATTTCGGCAATCGGACGGGTTTCAGTCTGCGCGGCAATCTCGCTGTTGGACAGCATGGCTCTCTCCCGAAAGGTGACTGCCGGGAATCATACCCGAATTCCTGCAGGCTGCCAGACAGGGAGCAAGGCGCAGCAATCCACAAAAAAGCCGGGCATTCGCCCGGCTGGTTTGCACAAGCTGTCAGAGCAGTTGCTCAGAGTGCTTCGTATGTGAACTTCTGGCCCCCTACCGAGGCTTCATACATCAGGCCGCCGCCGACATTGGTGAAGATGGCCACGCCCTTGTTATAGCTGGCATCGGCCGAGGCGCCGGCGGTGGCAGCCACGGCGGATACCTGCGCGCCAACTTCGTAGTTGCCGCGTTTGAAATCTTCCAGTGCGGTCTGATCGCGGAAGAAAATGAACTCGGAATACACCTGTCCACCCAGCTGCAGGCCAATGGTGACCTGGCTGAGTGAGGTTTTGCCGATGACCTTGTCACCGGCAATCACCAGGCCCTTGCCATGTGCGCCGCCAATGCCGATACCGCCTTTGCCCACTTTCGGGAAAACCGCGTAAGCTGCGGCACCTTTGAACCAGTCTTCGATGCCCGGGTCTTTTTGCTTGATGTCGAGGATGGCGGCTTTAACCTCAAGTTGACGCTTGTTGGCTGGATCCGGTTCCCAGGCCTGGGCAACCGAAACGCTCAGGGCGAAAATCAATGTGAATATAACTGGCGCGAATGTGCGCATGGCGAACTCCTTGGTGGCTGGGCAATCCATTTTCGTGGCCGTAGTTTCGTTGTCGAAGATAAGACCGCTGAAATCCGATCAGGTTGCAATCACATGATGCGCAAAGCAGTTAAGCATAATTGCATGATGCTAGCCAGCGACGTTGCCGGCAATATCCGTAGCGGAAAAAAATGATCGAACAAATTATATATGGAAATACAGAGAGTTAACCGATTCAATAAAAGTGCTCTGTCCAATTTGTCGGAAATCCGTTTGGGATCATCAATGCAGGTAAGATTGAGCAGTGAACGGCTGAGCAAACAAGCGGGCTGAGCCGCCAGGCAACACTCTGAATCTGTCCTGCGGCCGTCTCCGCGTGGCTTGCCCGGCACGTATTGTCTACATTAGCGGTAATCAACTTGTTATTCTTAAGCGCTTGCCAGGCGGGCCAAACCGGAGCTTAACCATGTCAGATCAATTACCGCGGTTTTTTGTCGAACGCATTACCGATATCGATGCCGATACCGGCACGGGCAATGTCAAGCTGACCTATGCGGTGCGTTCGCATAATGCCAACCACGACGTGGTGCAGCTGGTCATGCACGTCAACGATCTGAAGCGGGTCTTTGGCGAGGTGTGGGATGAACTGCAAAAATCATTTGACGCACGCAAGCAAGCA
>JBFIHZ010000064.1:0-15501 GCA_041601535.1 Lysobacterales bacterium
GAGTGGCGTGCAACGGATGACTTCATGCTGTATTACACCTATGCAGAAGGCTTTAAAGGTGGTTCAGGTCAGGGCTCGACGGGAATCAATGCGGATGGCCGCTCCACCATGGTGGACCCGGAAACCATCAAGAACAATGAGTTGGGTTTCAAGAGCGCCTGGCTGGATCAGCGGCTGGTGGTGAACGCGTCCAGTTTCTTCTATGAAATCGAAGGCTTGCAGATCAACAAATCGGTGGCGGGCGGGCCGGCTGGTTTTACCGCGGTGTTCGAAAATGCGGCAAAAACCGAGGCCTATGGATTCGAGTTGGAAGTGCTTGCCGCGCCAACGGATAACCTGCGCCTGAGCGCTTCCGTGTCTTACCTGCATTCCCGTTATGAGGATTTTGAAACCAGGGATCCGCTGGACCCGGTAAATGTTGCAAGTTCTCCATTCTTTGACCCCACCGCTCCGGATGTACAGCTCAAGGGTAACCCTACCCGAAATGCACCGGACTGGGCGGCCAACCTGCACGCTGAATACGATATACCGGGCCTGAATCTGCCATACGGTGGCTACCTGACTTTGGGCGGTGATTTGTCCTACAAGGATGACATCTACTTTTCCGAGTTCAACCGGCTGGATCAGGAGGGTTCCAAGGCATACACCATGCTGGATCTCAACCTCGGCTATACCTCCGGGAACGGACAATTCAGGGCGGACTTGTGGGTGAAAAACGTAACTGACGTGATGCGCGCTTCAGGGTCACTGTTCCTGGCACCATCCGGCGGTATCGGTGTGACCTATCTTGATCCCAGAACCTTTGGGATTACTCTCGGGTACAATTTCTGAATCCCGTTCAAGTTATGAACTTTAGTGAACCCAGCAGGAGAATTCAGCTTTATGAAACTGGTTAATATCTGCACTGAAAAAGTACAAAGGATATGCACAGGCCTTGCGTTGACACTGTGTGTGATGGCCACTCCGGTTTTGGCTACAGAGGTTAATGTCAAGACCTGGCAATTGCCTGACGGAACGCTGTATCCGCATGACCCGCTGGTAACGCGGGACGGAGCCGTCTGGTATACCGGAACCAATTCCAACAATATCGGACGGTTCGACCCGAAAACCGAAACCTTCCAGGAGTGGTTTACCGATATCCCCAATTCCGGGCCGCACGGCTTGAAGGAAGACAAGGACGGGAATATCTGGTTTACGGCCATTCACGCCATGCCAACCTATATCGGCAAATTCAACCCCAAAACGGAAGAGTTCACCGAGTACCCGGTTACGCTGAATGTGGCCAGTCCGCACGTGCAGAAGCCGGAGGGTGCGCATTCGCTGTCATTCGATCAGGACGGCATTCTCTGGTTCAGCATGTACAAGAAGGCCGACATGATCGGACGGCTGGACCCGGCAACCGGAAAAATCACCCTGGGCCGTGCCACCATTCGCCCGGCCGGACCGTATGGCATTCAGATCGATTCCAAAGGTACCCCCTGGTACACATTGAACAACACCAACAAGCTGATCAGTGTTGACCCGGATAACTTCAACGTCAAAGTCCATGAGATTCCGGTTTCCAAGGATGCCCGGCCACGCCGGTTGCGCATCGATGAAAACGACATCATCTGGTACACCGACTGGGCCCGCGGCTTCCTGGGGCGGTATGACCCGAGCAAGGGCAGCTGGAAAGAATGGCCAACGCCCGGCGGCGATTGGGCGCGCCCTTATCCCATCGCGCTGAGAGGTGACGCGGTGTGGTTTGGAGAAACCTGGAAAGACCCCGCCACCATTGTCCGTTTCGATATCAAAAAAGAAACATTTGAATCGTGGCCGGTGGAGAACTGCTTTGACGGTGCCTATTACTTTGACACCGACAAAGATCAGAACATCTGGTTTACCTGCCACGACACCAACCGCATCGGTGTGGTGGAAATTTCAGGAGACTGAGTTCATGGCATCAGGTTACCGGGATGTGACCTGTGTCTGTACGGTTTGAACACAACCAGTTGCAGCCCCGGGGTTCCGGGGCTGCAACAGGTTGCACTGACAGCATCCGCGTAAGTCACCTTTTAGGGTGACAGTCACCGAACCTGCCTTAAGCAATCAACCGATTCCCGGGGGAGGCCGGCTGACTGATCTCAGCGCGAACCGCGACCAGCAAGCCATGAATCCCAAAGGCGCCTGGTGGCGTCTTCCGCTGCCGGCCTCGCACAGCAGCCTCTGGCGTGTTCCCAAAACAACCCTTACGCAAAGCCGATCCAAACGAAATGAGACAAATGAATAAACACAACAACCAATGGCTCTCTCGTAATCTGTCGCAAGCTGGCAGGCACAATCAAAACTCCCTCGCCGGCATGATTTCGCGGGCACTGCTGGTCAGCGCCGGTTTGAGCCTGGCACTGCCCGGCACGGTGCGGGCAGACAGCGACAGCGATGATTTGCCGCTTGAAGAGATCACCACGATCGGCGTACGACAGGATGGCTACCGGGTGGAGGAGGTGTCCAGCGTCAAGTTCACCGAGTTATTGCGTGATACGCCGCAGTCGATAACCAGTCTTACGGATCGGTGGCTGGACGAGCGCGGTGTCATGTCCCTTAATGATGCGTTGCGGAATGTACCGGGAATCACCCTCGGCGCCGGTGAGTTCACCTGGCAGGGTAACAACCCGAACATCCGCGGCTTCTCATCCCGCAATGACATGTTTCTGGATGGAATGCGCGACTTCGGCAGTTACAGCCGGGACCCGTTCAACCTGGAGGCAATTGAAGTATTGCAAGGCCCTTCCTCCATGATCTTTGGACGTGGATCGACCGGTGGTGTGATCAACCAGGTCAGTAAAATGCCGGTGCCGGACCCGTTGCGCAATGTCAACCTGAACATGGGCAATGCCGACACATTCAGGGCCACCGCCGACATTAATCAGCCATTCGATGCCCTTGGCCATGGTGCTGCCTTCAGGCTGAACCTGATGCGCCAGGAAGGGGGTGTACCCGGACGCGATGGGGCTGAAATTGACAAGTGGGGGATAGCACCGACATTCGCCGTCAGCCTGGGCGAGCATTCGCGATTAACGCTGAGTTATTTGAAGCTGAAAGATGAAAGCGTTCCGGACTATGGCCTGCCCTGGGTAAATAATTCAGCACCAGAAGTGGATCGTGAAAACTTTTATGGTTTCGAAACAGATTTCCTGAACACCGATGCGGATATCTTCTCGCTGCGGCTGGACCATGATTTTGGCGCTGGCACAACAGCCAACGCCTTGCTTCGGTATGCCAAATACTCAAGGGAAAGCCGCATCAGTGAACCGCTGGTTGCTGCCACGACGCCGGGTACGCCGCTTGATCAGATCACAGTGGACAGGAACGTGTTCCAGGGCAACAGCGAAGAAGACATGCTCAGCGGGCAATTTAACCTGGTAAAAGAATTCAGCACCGGTTCCATAGGCCACTCACTGGTCACCGGGTTTGAATTTGCGCACGAATCGTCCGCGCCCACCTTCGGTTTTGCGCTTGGCGTCCCATCGACCAATCTGGCGCACCCGGTTTCCGGGCCATTTACCTCCACCGGCAGCATCATTCGTGCACAGGCGGACACCAGCAGCGACAGCCTGGCGGCCTACGTGTTGGATACCATCAAGTTCAATGAGCACTGGCAATTGGTGGCAGGCTTGCGCTGGGACCGGTTTGAGGTGGATTACAGCGGTATTCGCAGTGACCCGGACGGTAATAACGAAGGTTTTGAGAATCTGTCGAGTACCGATTCGGTGATCAGCCCTCGATTGGCAGCCGTGTATAAACCTGTAGAGAATGGCACGGTCTATCTGGGTTGGGGAACGTCCTTCAATCCCTCAGCCGAAGGCCTGTCATTCATTGCCAATGCGCGTAACTTTGGAGTCAGCAACGCATTTCTCGATCCGGAGAAAAACGAGAGCGTGGAATTGGGCACCAAGTGGGAGTTGCTGGACACCCGGCTTTCCCTGGAGGCCGCTATTTTTCAGATTGAAAAAACCAATGCTCGCGTGCCTGATCCTGAAAACCCGGGTTTCAACCTGCTGGCCGGCAAACAGAGCGTCACGGGCGCCTCTTTCAATATTTCCGGCAGGGTGTTCTCAAAGTTATCGGTTTCCGGTGGTTATACCTGGCTTGACAGTGAGCAGAGTGGCACCCTTGAGGGCGCTGCGAACCAGGGGCAGCCTTTGCTGAACGTGGCCAAACATTCCATGTCTGTATGGCTGAACTACTTTTTCACCGATCGTTTTGATACAGCGCTGGGTGTACGCCACGTCGGAGAACGGCTGGCCAGTAATTCTCCGCCGGTAAAATCAGTCCCGGGTTACTGGGTTGTCGATGCGATGGCCAAATACGAGTTCTCGGAGCATTTTACCTTTAAGGTCAATCTGACCAATCTCACCGATGAGTATTACCTGGATCAGTTACATCCCTGGCATGTGGTTCCGGGCCCGGGACGTGGCATAGTATTTGCCGTCAACACAAGCTGGTAACCTGCTCATACATGCTGATCAAGATAGACCAATTGCTGAACGCGGAGGATCTGGCGCATTGCCATAGAGAACTGCGTTCTGCCAATTGGTCGGACGGGCGCGGCAGTGCCGGCTACCTGTCACGAAAAGTCAAAAGCAATGACCAGTTGCCGGATAATCATCCACTGGGCCTGAAGCTGGGTGAAATCGTGATGACTGCCTTGCAGAATAACCAGCGATTCACTGCGGCGGCCCTGCCCATGAAAATGATGCCGCCGCTGTTCAACCGTTACCGACAAAACCAGCACTACGGCCGCCATATAGACGGTGCGATCCGGCCATTTGCGGATGGCCAGCAGCGGATCCGTACCGACCTTTCCGCAACCGTATTTCTCAGTGCGCCGGAGGATTATGACGGCGGCGAACTGGTGATTGAAGACACTTTCGGGCCGCGCCAGGTGAAGCTGGCAGCGGGCTCGATGGTGCTTTATCCCGGTTCCAGTGTTCATTATGTGAACCCGGTTACCCGGGGTGAACGGTTGGCATCGTTTTTCTGGATACAGAGCATGGTGCGCAGCGATCAGCAGCGCAACATCCTGTACGAACTCGATTGTGCCATTCAGAAAATTGCCGCAGAAAACCCGCAGCAATCTGCGCTGACAGACCTGGCTGGCGTGTACCATAACCTGCTGCGCTGCTGGGCCGACTCCTGACGGCGAATTAGAGCGCCTGTGGCAGCAAATTCTTGTTGTCTGGCCGTCCGGCCGAAATCCGATGCTCTACGGGTATTTCCCCTGTCTGGCCTTGCTGGTGATGTGTGACTAGTGTGCGCCACCAAATTAAGCCGTCACACACTCACTTTAATTATCGACAAAACGTGAATTCCCGTCACGCCGGGCTTGTAATTGTAAAATAATTAGGTATCATCCAAAAATAAACATAGTTATAACAATACAATAATAATTAAAAACAAAGTTCTTACCAGGTGAAAGATTCAGGCGGGCACCGCAGTTGCTCGCTATCAGTGCTTTAACCGGGAGAACAATAATCATGTCATTACGAAGTATCTGCTGCATTCTTGTACTTGCACCAACGGCTTATCTGACCAGTACCAACGTTGAAGGCCAGGCCAGCGCATCCGCCAAGGCCAACATGCTAGAAGAAGTTGTTGTTACCGCCCGAAAGCGGGAGGAAAACCTTCAATCCCTGCCGATGTCGATCCAGGCCATCACCGCTGATGCCATCGAAGCCCAGGGGATTCTGGATGTTCAGGATGCGTCAAACTTTATTCCGAATGTCACGCTGGCGCAGGATTCTCGCGCCAATCACACGGCCGTGGTGGTGCGCGGAATTGGCGGCAGTTCGCCGGACGCGTCCATTATCTACGGCAGCGCCATGTACATTGATGGCCATTACGTACCCGGCCGGCAGGGCGGCTTTATGAGCTCACTGGATATTGAGCGCATAGAGGTGCTGCGTGGGCCGCAGGGAACCTTGTTTGGGAAAAACGTCACTGGGGGACTGGTCAATATCATCACGGCCAGGCCTCATTCGCAGTTCGAATCGAAAGTCACGTTGCGGGCGGCCACTGAAAACCAGTTTGATGTCAGGGGCATGATCAATTTCCCGATCACTGAAAACCTGTTTGCCAGGCTGGCGATATCACGTGAGGCACGGGATGGTTATTACTACAACCGGCAGCTGGATACTGACGTGGGCGCCAAGGAAGTCGTGGCGTTTAACGGCGGGCTGCGTTACCAGCCAACGGATAGCTGGACCTTCGACCTGGCTTATAACCGGCAGGACAAGGATGATGACCAGGGTCCGCGCCAGTGTAATCCATTCGATGGCAGTGCGTCGGGTCAGGGCAATTCTCTGGATGCACTTTTTTACCCGGGTTTGAAAGAGGATTTTCTGGCGGCTTGTGCCGATGATGCCGCGCAAGGCACCTATGTCACATCATCGGATCATGTTGGATTTTCGAACATACTGGTACAGTCGGCTTTTCTCGCTGCACAGTGGGATTCTGATGGCGCCGTCGGGCCATTGGATAGCGCCTCATTGCGCGTAAAGGGGTCTTATCAGTCGTCCGGGTATGAGCATTATTACGACCGAGACTCCACCTTCTACGATATTGGCGAGATGGGAAATGCGCTTTGGTCTGATCACTGCGATGAAGACTGCGGACAGGAAATGCTGACCCGCGGGCTGGAAGTCATCTTTGATACCCAGGTCAATGATAGGCTGGCGATGACACTCGGGTTCAATTCTTTCTACGAGCGAGTGGAAACGGGTGATGGCATATGCCGCGAACGCTATGTTGCGGCAGGAATTGCAGCTCTCGACCCTGATCAGCCGTTCGTCACGGGCCCAGGTGGTGGGTTGGTGCCTAATCCTGCCAATCCGGATATCACCAATGGTATTGAATGCAGTGATGTGCCTTCCGGATTGATTGTTGCGCCCCATATCGGGTCACCAAACCCGTTTATCATTCAGAACCGCGGTGAAACGGAATCACTGGGTATTTTCGCTCACGTGACCTATGACCTGAATGAAAAGTGGACCTTGGATGCGGGTACACGCTGGAGCAAGGACGATCGTGAATGGTGGAACTTTGAAAGCGGTATCCTGGGTTGCTCAACCGATGACCAGTCACTTCGATCGCTGGGCAATATTCCGGCCGACGCGGCGGAGGGGCTCTGCACATTCCAGTACCAGCCCACCTTTGAATCAGTGGTACTCAATGGTTTGAATAACGAGTTACAAGGTGACTGGTCAGACATAACTTCCATGTTAAGCCTGAGCCGCCACCTGCAAAGCGGCGATGTGATAGACGATGGCATGATGTACTTCCTTTACTCGGAAGGGTTCCTTTCCGGTGGTTTCAACACCGAATTGAATGTGGCCTTGCTGTCATTGTCCGGACAGAGGAATGACGTCCTGTTCGTTGGCCCGGAAAACGTATCCAACTATGAGATTGGGTTCAAAGGCACCCTGTTCGGTGGCAAGTTACAGATCGCGGCCGATATCTTCTATATGGACTACAGTGACAAGCAGGAAGAAATTGATATTCCCAACGAAGGGGGCGCATTCGGTCCGGATGACGGAGAAGTAAGTATTGTCAGCAATGTGGCTGCCGTGGATATTTCTGGCATCGAGCTTGAACTGAAGGCCCAGCCCTGGGAAGGCGGCTATCTGTCCATTGATGCCGGGTATCTGAAGAACAAGTATGCCAGCTTTGAGTATCCAGACCCTGCGGACCCTACCAAAACCGTTGATGCCAGTGGCACCGTGATCGCGGATCTCACTCCCAAATGGACCATCAATGTCGGGCTTGAGCATCAATTCACCCTGGCGAGCGGGGCGAGTATCACGCCGCGGGCCCAACTGTATGCACAGGATTCCTACGATTACATCCCGTCCACCCTGGGCGCCGCAGCGAGCCAGTGTAAACAGGACAGTTATGCCAAGCTCAACCTGCGGGCCACTTACGTGCCCGCCAGAGGAAACTGGCAGGCGGCGATTTTTGGCAACAACGTCACTGACGAGCGTATTTATGAGACCTGCGATTCCGGTGGCGGTTACGGCGCCTACCATTATCGCCATGAACGGCCGTTCTGGTGGGGCGTTGAGTTCACCCTGCATTTTGGTGCGTGAAAAAGCGCTTGATGCGGCTGGGTTAACTGCCCGCATTTGACGGATTTCGTCTGCGCTCACGGCACGCCAACCCTTTGGGTTGGCGTGCTTTTTCTGTTCAGGCAGTCATGAAATACGGTACCGTCGGACAGCGGATGTAATATTGTGGCGATTAATATAGTATGTTCATAACAGAACCCGATTACTTTGTATTGACTGACTGCGGGGCGATACATGCAGGAAAACGTGGTTCGTCAATCCGTGACCGTTGAGTCCGCTTGGCAGAGGTTCCAGATTTAACATGACCAAATCGATCACGATGTGGCTGATTTGCTGCAGCGCACTTGTATCCCCAGCTTTCCTTTTTGGCAACGATGATGAAAATCTTCATCACCTGAAGGCGGCGTTCACATTGTCCAACGGCGAAGGTCAGGAAGTGACTGAAGCCGTACTGCGTAATTCCCACGCTCTGGTGGCCTTTGGTTTTACCCACTGCGCCCATGTCTGCCCGATGCTGGCGGCCAATATGGCAAGTGTGATCAAAAGCAGTCCGGTTCCAGTGCAAGGGGTTTTCATTTCGGTTGACACCGAACGGGATACACCGCGAATTACCGGAGAGTACGCAGCCGGGTTTGGTGCTGGCCTGTTGGGGCTGAGCGGAACTCACAGGCAAGTGAGTCAGGCGGCGCAGAATTTTGGTGTCAACTTCGTGGTCACCAAAACAGATAAATCCTATACGGTGGAGCACACAGCCAGTACCTTCCTGGTTGGCCCGGGCGGCGATATTGTGCATGTGTTTGCGTTTGGCTCATCCCCCAAAGAAATGCTGGAAACGCTCCAGTCCCTTGCGGAATAGGCGGGATCGGTGACTTCGCTGGCGATCAATCGAAACGGCCTGAAGTTTGGTGTGGCTGTCGTGTTCAGCATACTGATAGCCAGTTCCTGGTTGGTTTTTCCCTATTTCATTCAGGGTAAAGACCTGCTGCGAGACGCGGGCTCCAGCGCCAGAATGACCAAAGGCGGACAGGTTTCCATGTATCTGACGCGAATTCTGGTGCAGCATCCGCAGCTGGAACTGACAGCGACTTTTGCCACCGATGAATTTTTCCAGTATGTCGATCGCGCTACCACTATTGGAAACCTGAGGCCGGACAAGAACTTTATTTTTTTTGTCAGCGAAAATATTCACGAGGGACAACTGTCGTCCCGGTTGCCCGAGGTCAGCTTACGCCTGGGAGAGAAAATTCTGCAACCTGATGTTGCGCACGGGCCGACTGATGCCGAGCATCACCGTATTACCGTGTACAGTTTTCCCAAAAGAGCGGACAACGGAGAGGAGGTCAGGCTGGAAGACTACGACAGGATCCGGCTGTTCGTTGCCAACCCCTATCTGGGCAGCGAGAAAGACCTCACCTTTATAGGAACCTGGGAGGCGCCCTACCGGTTACCGGAAGCCCTGAAGTCCAGCGCGGGCATTACCCCGGTTGCCATGTTGGCGCTGGGTGCGGGCTTGTTGTCTTCCGTGCTTACTCCCTGTCTGTTGCAACTGGTGGTGATCTTCGGATCGATCATCGGTGCGTTTTCCACCGTGCCGGGCGCGGCCGCCTCGGAAAAGCAGCAAATCACCCCCTTGATACGCAAAAAAGTTATGCTGATCGCGGTTGCTTTCGTGTCGGGCTTTCTGCTGCTTTACACGCTGGCTGGTGCGGTGATCGGTGCCATCGGGCACAGCTCCCAGTTGCTGTTTGCCGAGCACAGCCGGTCGGTGGCGGTTTACTCGGGCGTGCTGGTTATTGCGTTGGGGCTGTGGGCCGGCTTCAGGGGATTGCGGGGTGCGCATTGCGCGGTGCCCGGCCACCGGACGACCAGGTTGCAGAGCCGCAGGGACATGCTGGGCGCACTGCTGGTTTCAATGGGGTACGCGCTGGGCTGTACGGCCTGTTTTGGTGGGGCCATCGTCGCCACATTGATTATTTATGTCGGTGCTATTGGCAGTGCATCCATCGGTGCAGGCATCATGTTTGTGTTTTCCGTTGGTGTGGCCATTCCGTTCCTGTTATCTGCCTGGTACATTTCAAAAGCCGATTCGGTGATGCGGTTTTTCGTGCAGAGAACCCGCTTGATCAGCCTGCTGTCCATGATCTTGATCGTCCTGTTTGGTTTGATTCTCATCACGGACAACTTCCACACCGTCAGTGATTTTATTTATCCATTGTTGCGCTTGTCCTGATCATGAACCTGTCGCGCCGGCATCTCTTTATCCTGATCGTGGGGTTAACAACCTGGGCCTGTAGCTTCTGCGTGTTCGCCGTTGAGTTGGATAACACGCTGAACCTGGCGTTTGTGGCCGACCGGCAGGAGCCGTTGATTGATGTTATTGATGTGAAGAAAGGCAAGGTGGTTTACACCATTGAAACCGGGTTTCCGGTGGACAATCTGGTGGTCTCTCCGTACACGCCGGTGTTGGTCTATACCAGTGCCCAACAACCGCTTGCTGTTTTCTACGACCTTGCTGATAAAAAGGTGGCCAGGCAGGTTGAGCTGGATTTCTCACCACGGCACCTCGTGCTGGACACAACGGGTCTGAAAGCAGCGGCAACTGACAGTGAAGGAGGCGGCTTCGCCCTGCTGTCCCTGACCTCGCGCAGCCTGATGTTTCAGCTTGAATCGTTTCCGGCAACCACGGATGTGCTGTTCGACCCCAATGATGTCGACATCTATTTCACCAATCCGGCCAATGCCAGTCTGGGTGTGCTGAATATCAACTCCCGAACCGTACGGGAGTTCCCGCTGGCCGATCATTCGCCGCAGGCATTATCAGCGCCCAGCAGAAGCCTGGATGGCCGGCACATTTATGTGGCGAACCAAACCGCCGGCGAGGTTTACAGCATCAATACGTTTTCCAAACAGACGTTTCGGACTTTTGCCATTGGTTCTGCCCCGGCCAGGCCTTTCACCACTCCTCAGGGTTCATTTTTGTACGTCATGGATGAAATCAGCGGCCGCATGGCCATTATTGACCAGGGTGCCTTTCAGGAATACGCCGATGTGCAGTTTGAGCATGGCGTCAATGCGGCCGCGGTGGGGCGGTTTGACCGGTTCGGCGTACTATTGAGCACCGAAAATCGCCGGTTCTCCATTTACGACAATGCTCACAAAACCACGGTACTCAATGCTCAGTTCAAAGCCCAGCCGCTGGAAGTTTTTGGATCTGCTGACGGGCGAACGGCATTCGTGGCGTTTGCGGACAGCGCTGAAATAGCAATGATTGACCTGGAAAGCCAGGCCGTCAGGTATTTTGAAGCCACCCGCAACGGCGCGGCCGCCTTCACCATGGGGTTGTCGAATAACGTTTGTCATTGAGACGGGCTGGCATATCTTTGCTGCCTGTTTCCCGGACTTGAAAACAGCCCTGAAGTGCTGCGTCGTCACTCAGGGAATCACGCTGCTATTTAGCGCGATGTCCCGGGTAATCTCGAAATGTGATTTGAGCAGGCTGACGGCCCGCTCGGCATCACGGTCGATGGTCGCTTCCATAATGGCTCTGTGTTCTTCAAGCTCATGCCGCTCGCGATACTCTACAACGGTTGAAATATTGCGGTAGCGCAGGGTTTTTTCCAGCAGTTGCGCGCAATACCCCAACAGGATATCGGATCCGCAGGCACCCAGGATGGCCATATGGTATTCACTGTGGCGCTGCTCCCATTCTTTGGTGATGTAGTAACCCTGTTCGTCTTCGTGAACCGATATTCTGGACAGACGATGGAACGCCAGCACGATATTTTCCTCCCACGCGACATCACCATTTTTGATGGATTCACGCAGGGCAATTTCATCCAGCCAGGATCGCACCTTGATCAGTTCGTGCAGTTCTTCCTTGCTGGCCGGCGCCACCCGGAACCCTTTGTTTTCCTCCCGAATCACCATGCCATTTTCGGACAGCCGGTTCAGCGCTTCGCGTAACGGGCTGTTGCCCACATCGTATTGTTCCTTCAGCACCTGGAGCCTGAGCTTCAAGCCTGGCTCCAGGTGGCCGTATACGATGTCCTTCAGTATCTGGTCATATACCGTTGAAGCAAGTGTCTCAGTATGTCTGGGGGCCTCAGAAGGCGTTGTGCTGGGTGTTTTGCTTGGCATGTTCGATCAGGTTCAGTGTGGGAATTAGCTATATATAGCCTCGAATTTCGGCAATATGTCAATGCGCCGGCGTATTGGCAAAGTATAGGGTAAGTTGTCAGGTGCTGTGTGGACTTCGCTGAAACGAGAGTCCGGGCTGGTCAGTCAACAGCCAGTTGGCGGGTCGTTCGGTGGAACCGGTGTCCAGAGCATTAATAAAACCGCTATCAAACCGAACACAATTATATATGAACAGAAATATATATTGCGTTACAATCAGGTTTTGGGCCCTGTCGGGGAGTGTGCCGGAGTGCGTGGCGCAACCTGGCCAGTTATTGGAGATAAGAAAGTGAAATCCGTGTCCGTTCTCTTGGTGCTGCTGAGTGCGTTTGTGCTGCCACATGCCTTTGCCGAAAGCCCCCAGAAGGAACCATTAACCCTGGACAGCCTGGTTTCCCAGGGGCAGGAGTTTTACAACATGCAGGTTTCCTGCTGGGTTTGCCATGGTGATGAGGCGGCCGGGCGGGTTGGCCCTTCGCTGCTGCACGGACCTTCCGCGGCAGTTATCTGGGAGCAGATTCAATCCAACCCGCAAATGGGGATTATCGCGTCTGAACTGGATCCGTCCAATCAGGATCTGGTGGCGGTGGCTCTGTATATACGCAAGCTGGCCGGCCTGCCAGTAGATGAAGCGATGATTGATGCACAGTTTGAAGAGCTGAAAAACCTGCAGGCCAGCCAGGTAACAGCCGTGGTTAACGTGTTGAGCGAGCGTGACAAATCCATTCAGGCGGTTGAATCATTTCAATCGGTACTGAAGGACTGGAAAAGAAAAGCAAAAACCGGTTCGCTCAAGCGGACTTACGACTCAAGAGTGGTGGCCACCTTTGAGCCGGGAGAGCCCGTGTTTGAACCCCAGCCGGGCAAGACCTATTTTTATGAAAACGTCGGAAATGCCAGCAATCCCAGCGTCTTGCCGGATGATTTTGTCAATGCAGAATCCAGCCAGGTGGTGGTGGGGGACGCTGAAACCAAGAAAGTGATTGCCAGCCGTCTGATCCCGCCCATGTTGCGGTCGGCTGTGCACACCACGGCGGTTTCACCCGATGGCAAGTATGTCTACATCGTGGGTTCCAGCGAAACCAATCCAACGGCCGAACGGCAGATGAAAATGGCGGCGCTGCTGGCCTCTACCTCGGCCACGGTGCTGAAAGTGGATGCCCTGACGCTACAACCCGTCAAGCAGTTCACTATCGGTGGACGGCTGCACCATGCCCAGATATTCCAGGACAAATACATGTTGTTTGATACCTTCTCCCGCGACCCGGATGGCCTGGATATCATGCTGCTCGACCCTGAAACTGATACCGTGCTGGGTGGCTTGCGTGATGAGGACCTGGGCGGTGCAACCTATACCGCGTTTACCGATGACAAATACATTTACGTGCTGATGGAGCCCACCGGTTATGCGCCGGGCAGCGCCACCGGCATGGCCGGGATTACCAAGATGTACACCGACAGCCTGGTTACCATGCGGCCTTTCTGGATTGCCAAAATTGATCCACAAAGCTGGGAAGTGGTGCAGGAATATCCACTGCCGGGATTCCGGCCCAACTGGGTGACCATAGACTCGTCAGGTGAATACCTTTATGTGCCGATGGCGGGTTCGTCGAATGTCAGCAAGATCAATATTCAAAGCGGCGAAATCGAGTGGACGCGGGGTACCGGAACAGGGCCGTACGGAAGCAACCTGAACGCAGACGAGACGGAGCTGTGGGTGGCCGATAAAGGCGAAGGCAGTGGCCATTTCGGCAGGACCATCACCGTGCTGGATGCGATTAACGGCCAGACACTGGAAACGGTTTTTTCCGGGTACCAGGTCGACCACGTGCTGCTGTCGCCGGACGGCACAGAGTTCTGGGCGACCTCCAATGGCGAAGGCAAGATATTCGTTTTTGATGCCGCAACCCGCAAGCAGACCCATGTGATCGATATGCCCATGAACGGTGATCCTCATGGACTGGTCTGGGTGCAATACGATGCCGAAGGCAACTCCAAAGTCATACGCGACCAGGGTGGCTTTCATAATGGCGTCAGCCCGGTACGCAGAGCGGAGCGTACGGCGTCAGCTGGCAGCAAAAGCTCGCACTGAAGAAGGCAGTGGCCCCCGCGGCAGTTGCGCGGGGGCCACGAGCAAGGTAATTGAAGAATTGATGTAATTCAGGATGCCGGGCAAGGTTTCCGGGGAAACCTTGCCCGGTTGATGTTACTGATCCGCCGACGGCCCGCCCTTGCCAGTGTATTTCAGCACGCGCAGCCCCGCTGTCGCATCCGAGACGTACAGGTAGCCTCCGGGCCCAAAGGTTACATCATAGGTATGCGAGCCGGGAAAACTCTTGAGTTGACTGCCGACATCGCGACCAACCTTATAACGGTAATAACCGGCTTCCACCGGATTGTAAGGGTCCGAAATATCAATGGCGCGCAATCCCGCCCCATACCAGGCCATGAAATACAGGTCGCTGCCCCAGGCGTTGCCGATGTGCGATGAAGGGCCAACCATAAGCGGTACGTGTGGAAAGAGAATCCGGTAGTTTTCGGCATTCAGTGGCTGCCGTGGGTTGTCGGGGTCACATTTCAGATTCAGGTCGGTGAGGAAATGGGAGATGATTTTGGGCTTCGTGGGGTCCTCGACGTCAAAAATTCTGACGTGACCGAACGGGCAGGTGAAGTATTCATCCGACATCAACAACAGGTTTTCCCTGCCCGGTATCAACTTGGCGGAATGCGCGTTGCCGCAGGCCGCGTCCTTCCCCCCGGCGGCTTTCCGGCAGGCTTCTGCATCCGGGTTGGTGGGATCGAAGCCCGGAATCAGGTAATCCGTTCTCGAGATGAACTCGGGGTTGGCCTTGTCGCTGACATCCAGGATGACCAGTCCGGCCTGATGGTAGGAAAGGTAAGCCAGATCACCGTAAACGGTGGCATAGTGCATGCCGACATATTTTGTCCATTTGCCCTGATCGTTTTTAACCACGGGAAAAGTGAATACAGGTTGCTGTTGCCAGTCACGTAATGCATCTTCTTCCGGGGTTTTCTGGCCGGGAATGGCCCAGCGGGAGACCTCTCGCGGCTGTTTGGCATCCGAAACGTCCAGGATAACCAGAATTCTGCCGATATATCCCTCGTACTCCGTTCCCAGGTAAAGATATTGCCCGTCAAAATTGAAATGATGACTGCCGTCTCCATCGGGAATGCGGCCGGTTTGCGGATTCGGTGAAGAGGC
>JBFIHZ010000065.1:0-15486 GCA_041601535.1 Lysobacterales bacterium
GGCAACTGGATATTCACAATGTCGGCGCCGTCCCGCATCCACACGCCGCGCGGACCGCCAATAATGGCCTGTCCGACCATTTCACTCAGCCGGAACGCGCGCGCCTGGTGTTCCGCCGCTGGCGCCACCCACTCACCCATGATCATCACCGGAATGGTAATCAGCAGCGTGCCGGTCAAAGCCGCCAGTGCCAGCCGCAGGCGGGATACGCCCGAGGTACGGAAAGCCACCAGTTCATTGGCCGCTGCCAGGCCGCCCACGCCAACCAGCGCACCCAGCAGCGCAGCCACCGGAAAGACCTGGTAGGACATGCGCGGAATGGTCAGGGTGACAAACCAGACCACATCGCCGGTGGTGTAATCATTTTGCGCGGAACGTAACTCGCTGAGCAGGGAAAAAAACACGAACAGCAGGGTCAGACCCACCCACACCAACAGCGTGCCCAGCAATGCCGCCGAACCAATATAGCGATCCACCAGCTTGACCACGGCTATGCGCTCCCCACCATGCGGCCCTGCCGCTGTAACCAGAATACGGCGATCACCAGCATGCTGAAATGAATCCACCACAAGCCCAGAAAGGGCGGCAAGCTGCCGCTGGCCACCCATGAGCGCCCCATGATCAATACGTTGACGTAAACGGTGTAAAACAGCAGGCCCAGCAACACTCGTCCACCGCGCCCTTCGCGCGGCGAGGAATGCGACAGCGGAATCGCCATCAGGCCCAGCACCAGGATGGCGACGGCGGGTGAGATGCGCCACTGGATTTCAGCGGCTTCTTCGGGCTGCGAGGAAAACATCAGTTCACCACTGGCGCGGGTTTCAATATCAGGTGCCTTGACCTTTTCTTCCGGCTCCGGCAGGCGCAAGTCATTACGCTGGAAACGCACGATGCCGAAATCCAGTGTGTGTTCCCCGCCCTCGGTAATCTGCCCGTTCTCCAGCGACAAATACCGCTCACCGCTGAGTGTATCAAGCCAGTAGTAGCCCTTCTCCGCGGTCCAGACCTGCTCGCGCTCACCCTGGCGCTGCTGGATAAACACATTTTTCAGGGTGCGGCCGTCTTTTTCCACCGACTCCACGTACAGCACCAGATCGCCTTTTTGCAATACATGAAAACGTCCTGCCTGCAAACCCCATTCACCCGCCGTGCGGAACGCCTGCTCCAGCCGGTCCTGCGCCAGACCGGACGCCAGCGGCGTAAGGAACACGCCGGTGGCCAGTACCAGCAGCGAGGCCGGAACCAGCAGATTGAACAGCGGCCGCAGCATCATTTGCCAACTGAAACCACTGGCGCGCATCACCGCCATTTCCTGGTCCCGGTACAAGCGCCCCAGGCCCCAGATCACCGCGATGAACATGGCCAGAGGAATGATGGTATTGAGCACATCGGGCAGACCCAGCAACAGCAGTTCACCCAGCAGGCCGGCAGGAATACGGCCGCCGGCGATGTCATTGAGCAACTCGCCCAGAGTTACCCCGAACATCACCACGAGCAGCACCAGGGTGACAGCGAAAAAGGTAAGCATCCATTCGCGGAAAAGATATTTTTGCAGGATGTTCAGGCTGACCTCTCGACTATTCACCGTTAACGGCTGGCCGCCCGTTCTGGACTGGCTCCGGTGGCAGGCAGTTTACCAGCATTCCGTGCGCTTGCCCCGGCCTGCCTTGCAGGGACAAAAAACCAGACCGGCCCGCTTTTGCAGTAGAATGGCAAGTTTAAGCCGCTGATTTTTATCCGGGCGGCCGACACGCCATTTGAATGAGGAATTTTTATGAAGTTCAGTCTGACGGATCAAGACATCCACAAACTGGAAACCGCCTGCATCGTCATAGGCGTTACCGACGGCGGCCCCCTCTCCGCCAGTGCCACGCTTATCGATCAGGCCAGCGATGGTGCCATCAGCCGCATGCTGAGCAGCAGGGATATAGCCACCGGACTCGGCAAAACCACATTCTTGTACAACCTTCCGGGCCTCGCCAGCCAGCGCGTACTGGCCACCGGCTTCGGCAAGCCGGAAAAACTCAGCCGCAGCCGCTTTGACAGCGCCTGTCTGGCCGCCGGAACCGCCCTGCGCGACCACCCCATGACCGAGTGCCATGTCTGCCTGCACGATCTCGAGCTGGCCGGCACCGATCTGCACTGGCGTCTGCGCCAGGCCGCCCTGGCACTGCACCGGGCCAACTACCGTTACACCACCACCAAACCACGCAAGGACGACTCGCCGGTGCCACTGCAATCGATCAGCTTCAGTGGTGAATCCGTGCTGGAGTCCGTGCTGATCCAGGCGGAAGGCATGGGCCGTGGCTTTCATAAAGCCCGCCACCTGGGTGATCTGCCCGCCAACATCTGCAACCCGGCCTACCTGGCACAGGAAGCCGCTGGCATTGCGCGGGAATACGACAAGGTGGAACTGGAAGTGCTGGAAGAAGACCAGATGGCGGAACTGGGGATGGATGCCCTGCTTGGCGTGTCGCGTGGCAGCCGCAACCCCTCAAAGCTGATTATTCTGAAGTACAACGGCGCCGCCGCGGATCAGGCACCGGTGGTGCTGGTCGGCAAGGGCGTCACCTTCGATTCCGGTGGCCTGTCGATGAAATCGCCGGAAAACATGATCCAGATGAAATTCGACATGTGCGGCGCTGCCGGCGTGATCGGCGCCTTGCTGGCCAGCGCTGCACTGCAGCTTGAACTGAACGTCGTCTGCGTGGTGGCCGCGGTGGAGAACATGCCTGATGGGGATGCCTACCGTCCAGGTGATGTGTTAACCAGCATGTCTGGAAAAACCATCGAGGTATTGAACACTGATGCGGAAGGACGCCTGATTCTGTGCGATGCGCTGACCTACTGCCAACGGTTCAAACCACGTGCGCTGATTGATGTGGCCACCCTGACCGGCGCCTGCGTGGTCGCACTGGGTCATCATGCCAGCGGCCTGATGTCGAATAATGATGAACTGGCCAACGACCTGTTGTCGGCCGGCGACGACATCGTCGACCGCGCCTGGCGCCTGCCGTTGTGGGACGACTACCAGTCGCAACTGGATTCGCCGGTGGCTGACATGCAGAATGTCGGCGGCATGTCGGCCGGCGTGCTGACAGCCGCCTGCTTCCTGTCCCGTTTCACTGAAGATCAGTGCTGGGCCCACCTCGACGTGGCCGGTTCCGCCTGGAAATGGGGCGCCAAGGACGGTGCCACCGGTCGCCCGGTCGGGCTGCTGACACGCTATCTGATGTCGGTCGCAGAACAGGGCTGAGCAGTGACTGCGAGCACGGCTTGCCAGGTGGATTTTTACGTGCTGGAGGAGCCTTCCCAGTCGCCCGAGGCGCTGGCCTGCCGGCTGGCGATGATGTCCTGGGAACAGGGTTTTGCCACGCTGGTTCTGGCCGCCAATGCGGAAGAAGTCCGACGCCTCGACGAGCTGATGTGGCAATTGCCGCAAGGACGCTTTCTGCCACACGCGCAGTTGGCAGCGGGCAGCACGGCACCGGTCATGATCGGCACACCGGAGCAACTGGATGACGGGGTTAGCGGGCTGGTCATCAATCTGACCGAACAGTGCATTCCGCAGCCACAGCGATTCCGCCGCTTACTGGAAATCGTGCCCGCCAGTGAAGCCCAGCGCCAGGTATCGCGTGACAAGTTCCGCGTCTATCGAAGTCAGGGCCTGCAGCCAGCCAGCCATACCATGAGCGCCAGTTGAACCACTGGCGCTTTACCGGAATTTATCGCAACTCAAACAAAAGCAAACTTTATGGAAACCAGTTATAACCCCGGCGCTATCGAGCAACGTTGGTACCAGCAGTGGGAAAGCCAGGGCTATTTTGCCCCCGCTGGCGAAGGCCCCGCTTACTGCATCATGTTGCCGCCCCCCAACGTCACGGGCAGCCTGCATATGGGCCATGCCTTCCAGGACACCATCATGGACTGCCTGACCCGCTGGCGCCGCATGAGCGGCGACCAGGCCTTGTGGCAGGCAGGCACCGACCATGCAGGCATCGCCACCCAAATGGTGGTTGAACGGCAACTGCAGGCCGGCGGTCAATCGCGCCACGACCTTGGCCGCGAGGGCTTTATCGATGCCGTGTGGCAATGGAAAGAACAATCCGGCGATACCATCAGCCAGCAGATGCGCCGTCTGGGCGCCTCGGTGGACTGGCAATCGCACTGCTTCACCATGGATGAAAAGCTGTCCGCAGCGGTGCGGACCGTATTTGTGCAACTGCATGAAGAAGGCCTGATTTACCGCGGCAAGCGGCTGGTCAACTGGGACCCGGTACTGCATACCGCGCTGTCCGACCTGGAGGTATTGTCGGAAGAGGAAAACGGCAAACTGTGGCATATCCGCTACCCGCGCACCGACGGCCGCGGCCACCTGGTGGTGGCCACTACGCGCCCGGAAACCCTGCTGGGGGACACCGCCGTGGCGGTACACCCGGAAGATGACCGCTACCAGGACATGATAGGCGAGGAACTGTTACTGCCACTGACAGACCGGACCATCCCGATCATTGCAGATGACTACGTTGACCGCGAGTTCGGCTCAGGCTGCGTCAAGATCACACCGGCGCATGATTTCAACGACTATGAAATCGGCAAGCGCCACGACCTGCCGCTGATCAATGTACTCAACCCGGATGCCACGCTGAACGAAAACGTGCCCGCGGCGTATCGCGGCCTGGACCGCTTCGAGGCGCGCAAGCGTATCGTGGCGGAACTGGAAAAACAGGGTCTGCTGGAACGGGTGCAGGACCACCGCCTGATGATTCCACGCGGCGACCGCTCACAGGCCGTGGTTGAACCCTACCTGACCGATCAGTGGTATGTGAAAATCGCGCCGCTGGCAGAACCGGCCATTGAGGCAGTCACCGATGGCCGCATCCAGTTCGTCCCGGCCAACTGGAGCCGCACCTATTTTGACTGGATGAACCGCATCGAAGACTGGTGCATCAGCCGTCAACTGTGGTGGGGGCACCGCATCCCGGCCTGGTACGACGAGCAGGGAACGATCTATGTGGGGCATGATGAACAGGATGCGCGGCAACGCGCCGGCCTGTCCGATGACATCCCACTGCGGCAGGACGAAGACGTACTGGACACCTGGTTCTCATCCGCCCTGTGGCCGTTTTCCACCCTGGGCTGGCCAGAACAAACGCCACGGCTGGAACAGTTCTATCCCACCAGCGTGCTGGTGACCGGTTTTGACATCATCTTTTTCTGGGTCGCCCGCATGATTATGATGGGCCTGAAATTCATGGATGATGTGCCCTTCAGGACGGTCTACATTCACGGCCTGATCCGCGACGGCCATGGCCAGAAAATGTCCAAGTCCAAGGGCAACGTGCTGGACCCGATTGACCTGATCGACGGCATCGGCCTGGACGCGCTGGTGGAAAAACGCACCTCCAGCCTGATGCAGCCGCACATGGCGCCGGCCATTGAAAAAGCCACCCGCAAGGAGTTTCCCGAAGGCATACCGGCATTTGGAACCGATGCATTGCGCTTCACGTTTGCCGCACTGGCCACCACCGGACGCGATATCCGTTTTGACCTGGGCCGCATCGAAGGCAACCGCAACTTCTGCAACAAACTGTGGAATGCCGCGCGCTTTGTACTGATGCAGACTGAAGATCAGCCCATCCGCCAGCTGCCGCTGACCGACCCGATCAATCGCTGGATCCTGTCGCGCCAGTCGCGCATGATCAGCGAACTGAATGGACACCTTGCCCAGTACCGCCTGGATCTGGCAGCGCAGACGCTGTACGAATTTGTCTGGAACGAGTATTGCGACTGGTACCTGGAGTTCACCAAGCCCATGCTGCAGGGGGGCGATGAAGACACCCGGGCAGCCACCCGCCACACCTTGCTCAGCGTGCTGGAAACCACCTTGCGCGCCCTGCACCCCATCATGCCATTCATTACCGAGGAAATCTGGCAACGCACCCGCCAGCCACTGGGCATTGAAGGTGAAAGCATCATGCTGCAGCCGTTTCCACAGGCCGGCACGCCGGATGATGAGATCGAACGGGATATCGCCTGGCTGAAAGAAATCATCCAGGGCATCCGCCGCATCCGCTCGGAGCTCGGCTTGCCGCCGGGCAAACCACTGGACACCTGGTTGCTGGCCGGCAGTGATACCGACAGCGCACGGCTGGAACCCTTTCTCGACGTATTCACCCAGCTGGCCCGGACGCAAAACCTGCAATGGGTGGATGATTCGGTCGATACCTCCCAGTGCGCTGTCGCACTGGTAGGCGAATTGAAAATTCTGGTGCCGCTGAAAGGCCTGGTTGACGTGGAAGCCGAATCGGCCCGTTTGCGCAAGCAACTGGATGCCGAGAAAGCCCTGTTGGCCAAAACCCGCGCCAAGCTGGAGAACCGCAAGTTCGTCGAGAACGCTCCGCCGGCCGTGGTAGAGCAGGAACAGCAACGCCAGGCTTCACACCAGGTCAATGTGCAGAACCTGAAGGAACAGCTGAAACGGCTGGAGTCACTGCGCGACTGAAGCAACCGGACCGGCCGGCCGGCCGCAAGAAAGGGTCGTGTTGCGGCGTCCGCGCGGCACGGCCGGCTGCCGGCTTTATTGCCATGCGCATGACCACGGCGCACTCGCGGCCGTGTTCCGCCCGGTAGTAGTCGGGCCGCTCGCCCACCACCTCGAAGCCGCGTTTGCGGTACAGCGCGATCGCAGCCGTGTTGCTGCGGCGTACTTCCAGGAACATGCTGCTGCAGTTCGCCTGCGCGGCCACCTTCAATGCATGACTGAGCAGCAGACTGCCCAGCCTGCGCCCCTGCCAGGCCGGATCGATACACAGGTTGAGCAGGTGGCATTCACCGGCCGCCTGGGTCTGGACCACGTAACCCACCAGAGTGGAGCCCACTTGCAGGCCATTGCAGTCATAACCGACGCGCAGACAGTCAGCAAAAATGCCGCGCGTCCACGGAAAAGGATAGGCCGCCAGTTCGATTTCCATGATCCGGTCCAGGTCGGAAGGGTGCAGCGGACGGACCAGCGGACTGAGGGGAAGCCGTTCTGTACTCATGGGTTTTGCTTTCCCCTGCCGGATGGAACAAGGTCAGGCCGCATCAGCGGCCCATTCAGGCCTGGCCGCACCACTGGTTACTGACCAGCAACTGCCACAACTCCTTGCGTGCGGCACTGCTGCTGCGCAGGGTGGTAATGGTCTGGGCCTCAATCAGGCGCGCGCTGCTCATCACCGCGGTACGGCTATCCAGTTCGGCATCCAGCAGGCCGGCACCAAACACCAGTATGCGGGTAAACAGGCGCTCCTTGATGGCTTGCGGTAACGGCATGGCCTGCTCTGCCGGCGTACTGGCAGTGGCGGGCCAGGCCCATACCGGCTCAACCGCCAGGCAGCGGCAGATATCCGCAGCCAGCGGCGTGGCCGCTTCCTCGGCATTACTGCACACCAGCAGGGTATTACCCGTCCCCGGGCCAATCAGCAAGGCACCCGTGGCGGCCGGCCATTCCGTCACCGCGGGCTGCTGCACCGCGGCTTCCGCCGCTGGCTCCGGCCGGACTGCGGCTACAGCCTCAGGCTCGGCATACGCCTCGTCCTGAACGGAGTCGCGCGCTACCCAGACCTCAATACCCATGGCCTGCAGGTAGGCCTGTTGCACCTTTTGCCTCATGCCGTATCGTCTTTGGGACCCGCCGCGGCATCGTCCTGTGCCTGCCGTTTACGCCGACTGCGGCGGCTGCGCCATTGCTGGCGCCCGAGAAAGGTTATCACCAGTCCGGAGCCCACATACAGCAAGCCAACAATCATCAGCACCACCGGCGGATGCAACGCCAGCAACACCAGGATCAAGACCAGCAGGAACAACATATACATCGGAATGCGGTCGCCGGAAGGCCAGGATTTGCCGCTGAAGTAGCGTACCCGAGAGAACATCAGCAGGCCCAGCACCACCGTTTCGAACCAGATCAGCCAGCGCACCGTTTCACCGGCCACGCCCTGATCATTGAAAAACCAGATGGTGGCCACCAGCGTGCCCGCCGCCGCCGGCGAAGCCAGGCCCTGAAAGTACATCTTGTCTTCCACCCCCACCTGGGTGTTGAACCGTGCCAGCCGCAAGGCCGCACAGGCAGCAAACAGGAAGGCAGCCAGCCAGCCCAACTTGCCGGCCATGGGCCCGAGGTCGCGCAGGCTGGCCAGCGACCAGTTGAATGCCAGCAGCGCCGGCGCCAGGCCAAACGAGATCAGGTCCGACAGGCTGTCGTATTGCACGCCGAAATCGCTCTGGGTATTGGTCAGGCGGGCGACACGGCCGTCCAGCCCGTCGAGCACGCCGGCAATCACCACGGCGATGGCGGCGGCAGTGAAGTGCCCGTTGATACCGCTGATTATGGAATAAAAACCAGCAAACATTGCCCCGGTGGTCAATGCGTTGGGCAACAGAAAAACACCCTTGTGAAACTTGTGCTCGCCCGGTTCCATGCGCTTCCCATATGCTTGAACGACAGCGGTGATGATACCATTTTGCCAGCCTGCACTTGTCAATGGCTGTGGCCACAGTGTGACGATGTGCTATAAATGGGCTGAACTTTCATCCAAGCAAGGAATGCGGACATGAAACCTTATCTCAGCTGCGCCCTGGCCGCCTGCCTGGCAAGCCTGCTTTCGCTGCCAGCCGGTGCCACACAGGTTTATACCTGGACCGATGAGAATGGCGTGGTTCACTTTGTCGACCAGCCGCCGGATAATCCCGCCGCCGTCAGCCAGGAGGTGCAGGAAGCCTACCGGCCCGGCTCCGCGGACGCCTATCCGGCCAAACCGCAGGACAGCGACGCTGCGCCTGCCTCAGCACCGGGAATAGCAGCGCCGGGCGACGCAGAAGTGCCCCTTTCCGCGGCTGATCAGAAACGCGCCGAACTGGCGGAAAAACGTGCTGCCAGGCGGGAGCAACAGGCCGAGCGGGATGCTGCCTGCGCCCTGGCCCGGCAGCAAGTGGCCACGCTGGAACCTCACCGGCGGGTATTCTTCACCAATGACCAGGGCGAAACCGAACGGCTGGACGATGAAGTCCGCGTGAAACAGGTGGAAGAAGCCAAGGCCGCGGTGGAGAAATACTGCGACTGAATCCTTCAGGCCAGGGTTGACGGACGTTCACCGGCCTATGCCAGCGGCAGCACTGCAGTTACAATGCCCGGTTTGAACCAGGGCAGTAACCAAAGCCATGAAAGTCAGCAAATTCCACCTGTTCACCACGCGTGAAACTCCGGCCGATGCCGAAATTGCCAGCCACCAGCTGATGCTGCGTGCCGGCATGATCCGCAAGCTGACCGCCGGCATCTACACCTGGACCCCGTTGGGCTGGCGCGTCCTGCGCAAAGTCGAGAATATCGTGCGCGAGGAAATGGACCGCGCCGGCTACCTCGAACTGCTGATGCCGGCAGTGCAGCCAGCCGAACTGTGGCGTGAAACCGGCCGTTGGGAAGACTTTGGCGGACAGCTGCTGAAAATCAACGACCGCGCCGGCCGCGAATACGTGTTTGGCCCGACCCATGAAGAAGTCATTACCGACCTGGCACGCAATGAATTACGCAGTTACAAGCAGCTGCCGGTAACCTTTTACCAGATCCAGACCAAGTTCCGCGATGAAATCCGGCCCCGTTTTGGCGTGATGCGGGCGCGCGAATTCCTGATGAAAGATGCCTATTCGTTTCACCTGGATGCCGCCAGCCTGGAAGCCACTTACTGGGAAATGTACGAGGTCTATTCACGCATATTCACCCGCGCCGGTTTGAAGTTCCGCGCGGTGCGCGCCGATTCCGGCGCCATTGGCGGCAGTGCCTCACATGAATTCCACGTACTGGCCGATTCGGGCGAGGACCTGATCGCGTTTTCCTCCGGCTCGGAATTCGCCGCCAATATCGAACTGGCCGAAGCCCCCATGCCAACTGCCTCTCGCCCCCAAGCCGGCGAGGAAATGCGGCTGGTCGACACACCGGACGCCCACACCATCGAAGAACTGGTGGAGCAGTTTGATGTGCCGGTTGAGCGCACCGTGAAAACCCTGGTAGTGGCGGCCGCCGAAGACAGCGGGGTGGATTTTGTGGCCTTGCTGGTACGCGGCGACCACAGCCTGAATGAGCTGAAGGCGGCGCGCCTGGAACAGGTTGCCAGCCCGTTGCGTTTTGCCACCGAAGAAGAGATCCGCCAGGCCATCGGCGCGGGCCCGGGTTCACTGGGTCCGGTCAAGCTGCCCATCCCGTGCGTGGCGGACCACAGCGTGGCGGTGATGGCGGACTTCAGCGCCGGCGCCAACCAGGAGCACAAGCATTACTTTGGCATCAACTGGGAACGCGATGTGGAACTGCCCGCCGTGGCGGACCTGCGCAACGTGGTGGAAGGTGATGCCAGCCCCGACGGCCAGGGTGAAATCCGCCTGGCACGCGGCATCGAGGTCGGCCATATTTTCCAGCTGGGCACCAAGTACTCCGAAGCGCTGAACGCGGTGGTGCTGGGTGAGGACGGCAAATCCTGTGTCATGCCCATGGGCTGTTATGGCATCGGTGTGTCACGCATCGTGGCCGCCGCCATTGAACAAAACCATGATGACAAGGGCATCTGCTGGCCCGAACCGCTGGCACCATTCCAGGTATGCATTCTGCCCATGAACGCCAAAAAGTCCCATCGCGTGCGTGAAGCAGCCGAGGAGCTGTACCGGGAACTGCTGGACGCAGGGATTGAGGTATTGCTGGACGACCGTGATCTGCGTCCTGGTGTGATGTTCAACGACATGGAACTGATCGGTATTCCACACCGCATCGTGGTGGGAGAACGCGGGCTGGACAACGGCGTGCTGGAATACCGCCACCGCCGCGCCGATGCCAACGAGGAAATCGCCCTGCAAGGCGCGGCGCAGCACATCGTCTCCCTGCTGGCGGACTGATTTCGCTCCGTGGCGGGCAGCAATCCGCCACGGACCTCAGTCTTCCGAATCCTTGCCGGTGCTGTCGCTGCGAATGTGCAGATCGCGCTGTGGATAGGGAATTTGTATGCCCTCGGCAATAAACCGCCGGTTGATTTCCAGCAGGATGTTGTGGATTACCAGGCCGCGCTGCTCCGGCAGGTTGATCCAGCCCAGCAGCTCAAAATTCAGTGCGCTGTCGCCAAAGCCGCGCATCCTCGCCCGTGGCGCCGGGTTGTCCACGATATCGGTATTGTAACGGGCAATATCTTCCAGTATCTCCACGACCTTGCCGGTATCGGTACCGTACGCCACACCCACTGGCACCCGGATGCGCTGCTTCACCCACGGCCCGCCGCTTTCATTGGTCACCTTGGCCGCGCCGATCACCGCGTTGGGAATGGAAATTTCCACGTCATCGCGGGTCAGCAGGCGGGTGGAGCGGATGCCCAGGTTGGTCACGATACCCCGCTCCCCGGTATCCAGCACGATGTAATCACCGATCTTGTATGGCGCGTCCGCCAGGATTGACACCCCGGAAATCAGGTTGGCCAGGGTGTCCTTGGCGGCAAAACCCACGGCAATACCGATGATACCGGCGGAGGCCAGCCAGGCCGTGGCATCGATACCCCAGATGGTGAAAAACAGGTAGACAAACATGCCCAGCAGCACCAGCTTGACGCCCATTTCAAACAGCGGCTTGGTGCGTGGCTGGATCACCTTGAAGCGTTCCCGGTTGGCTTCCAGCGCCTGCAGGATCACATGGGTGGCGCGGAACCAGGCGCGTCCCCAGAACAGTAAGAGCAGGGAGAACAGGATGCGGATCAATACCCGCTCGAATGTCTCGGGCAACTGCAGCACCAGCACCGCCAGCACCAGCGCCAGGGTCACGGTGGACTGCAGTATCGGTGCCGCCAGGTAGCGCACGATATCGTTATCGAGATTGGAGCGGGTTTTTTCGGTCAGCCGGCCCAGCACCTTCTGAATGCTGTACTGCAGGAATTTACCCAGGCCGAAGCCCAGTGTGACCAGCAACAGCGACAACAGCAGGGGAAATTCCTGCAGATACTCCCACCCTGGTTTGACGAATCCCGGCAGGTAATCCGCCACATTAACTTCCAGCACCAGGCCTTCCGGGTCCTTGGAGTTGTCGTCCTGGCCCTGTTCACCTGCAGCTTCCGCCGGGCCAGAGCCTGGCTGGCCGGAATCGGGCTGGCCATCCCCCTGCTCCGCGCCCGCCGCACCGCCGGCATCACCGCCAGCTTGCTGGAAAGTGGCCATCAGCTTGTGGATCTGCACGTCGGATGTCTGCATAGGCTGCGTTGTCACCCTGAAGGTGTGAAGAAATAATTACGACCGGCGGCGCCGCCATAACAGCCCGGCGGACAGGCCGACGATCAGTATCGCATACGCACCGACCACGGACACAATCTGCGGCCACAGCGGGCCCGCGCCGGAGAAATCCTGTTGCTGCACCCACCAGATATAGGTGCCCGTCAAAACGATCACCGCAACCAGCACCAGGCTGTCGGCCAGCAACCAGCGCCGCTGCGGTAACAGATACCAGTACAGCCAGCCCAGCGTGGCCAGCACCGGCAGCAACAACAACGCGGTAATCATGCCAGCCGCCGGATACCCACCGCGTCGCGGATGCGGGCAATAAACGGGCTGGCGTAGGCGCGCGCACGCTGCGCGCCAGCCTGCAGGATATCTTCAATTTCCGCCGGTTTTTCCATTAATGCCTGATACCGCTCGCGCGCCTCTGCCAGCTCCGCGTTGATCAGCTCGAATGTTTTCTGCTTGGCGTCACCCCAGGCGATGCCCTGCCGGTAGGCCTCACGCATCTCGGCTCCCTGTTCCGCCGTGGCGAATGCCCGGTAAATGGTGAACAGGGATGAGTCATCCGGATCCTTGGGCTGGCCCGGTTCCAGCGAATTGGTTACGATTTTCATGATCGCCTTGCGCAGCTTTTTCTCCGGCAGCCACAGCGGAATCGTATTGTTGTAACTCTTGGACATCTTGCGTCCGTCCTGCCCGGGCAACACTGCGACCTGGTCATCCACCACCGCCTCGGGCAGCACGAACAGCTCGCCGTAGTGGTGGTTGAACCGCTGGGCGATATCGCGCGCCATTTCCAGGTGCTGGATCTGGTCACGACCCACCGGCACCTGGTGGGCGTTGAACATCAGGATATCGGCCGACATCAGTATCGGGTAGCAGAACAGGCCCATGGTTATGGCCAGGTCGGCGTCTTCACCGCCGTCCAGGTTCTCCTGTACCACCGCCTTGTAGGCATGCGCACGGTTCATCAGGCCCTTGGCGGTTGAGCAGGTCAGTATCCAGGTCAGTTCCGGAATTTCCGGAATGTCAGATTGCCGGTAGAACACCGCCGACTCGGTATCCAGCCCCAGTGCCAGCCAGGTCGCGGCAATCTCCAGGGTAGAGCGGCTTACCGCATCCGGGTCCTGGTTTTTTACCAGCGCATGCAGGTCAGCAAGAAAATAATAGGACTGCACGTCGGCATTACGGCTGGACCGTATGGCGGGTTTGATGGCACCCACGTAATTGCCCAGATGCGGAGTACCGGTGGTGGTAATACCGGTCAGAATGGTGCGATTTTTCATGAAAGCCGGGATATTGTCAGTCGAAAGGAATGCGGTATTCTACGGCAAACAGTAGAGAAAATCCGTCCTGACACACAATGCCGTGAGCGGCGTTGTATGCGCCATGTTCGCTGGACCGATATCACCATGCCCGCACTCCGGAATTTCAGCCACAATCGAAGATTCAGCTCCACCGCCACTGCACTGGCATGCCTGCTGTGGACGCAGTGCGCGGTGGCGCAGAACACGCCGGCCAGCGGACCAGCAACTGCCGATGCCGCCACGGCTGCTGAACCGGACCAGCCGGACCCCTGCAGCTGGGAACTGCAGAACCAGGCCCTGCAGGAACGCTCCCAGGAGGTTCTGGAAGGGCTGTCGTGCTACAGCCTGCGCTGGTTTGACGGATTGTTCGGCGACCGCTTTGAGTTTGATGCCACGCAAATCAGTGGCCTGCTGAAAGTCGGTGCTGAATACACCGAATACGATGGCTTCGACCCAAAGCTGCGGCTACGGGTGCGCGCCCCCCTGCCCAATGTAGCCGGCCGCTGGGATGTGCTGATTGGCCGGGTAGACGAAGACAGCTACATTGCCGATACACAGCCCCAGGACGAAACGTTTTATAACCCGGGCATCACCCGGGCCGATGAAAGCGAATGGCTGCTGGGCCTCGGTCACCGCAGTGAAAGCCGCAAACAGGGTTGGGATTATTCCATCGGTGTGCGCCTGCGCGTGCCGCCCAGGCTGTATGCCAAGACCCAGTATTACTATAACAAGGCCTATAGCGAAGCCTCCCAACTGCGCATGCGTCAGACCGTGTTCTGGAAAAGCAACGAGGGTCTGGGGGCTACCAGCCGCGCCGATTTCTCCCATGCCTTCAGTTTCACCGACATGTTGCGCTGGGAAGTGGTGGGCACCGTCTCCCAGGAACGTGAGGGCCTGGACTGGTTTGCCGGCCAGACCTGGTATCACCTGTTTCCCGGTGACAACGCAATCTCCCTGCTGGGCTTCGCGCGGGGCGAGACCGCGGCGGAAGTTGCCTTGCAGGAATACGGCCTGAACCTGGTTTGGCGCCGCCCCTTCACCCGCGACTGGGTGTTCCTCACCCTGGGCCCCAGCCTGACCTGGCCCCGCTATCGGCTGCAGGAGACGCGCCGCGCATCCTGGGGTTTTGGCGTATGGATTGAGATGGAGTTTGGTGACTACCGCTATTGAGGCTGTCCCGGACAGGCCGCCACCGCCTGGCGCGGATCCTGCGCTTCGCTGAGCAGCCGGATGCATTTCAACATGGCCGGTAAATCGCGCCGCAGGTTGCGCCGCATCAGCCAGCCCGGGGCCGGTGCCTGCGGCCGCAAACCCAGCTCATAGCGCAACACGGTGCCATCGGCGTACGGTATGAAGTCCCAGGATCCGCGCAGCACTTTCAGGTTGCCCGTGGTCATGTGGAAATGCATATGCCGGTGCGGCTGCCGGGTCACCGCAAAGGTGTAATCCATTTCCGGGGTGGCCCAGCCCTTATCCACCACCTGCCGGACCACTGCCGAATGGCCGTGATCCTCCAGCACTTCGCAGTGCTCCAGCCCGGGCATAAACACGAAAGCGAACTCGCAGGAAATGATGATATTCCAGATCTGCTCGGCCGGCGCGCGGATAAACACCCAGGATCGTGCCTGGGTCACCTTGTCATCGCCGCGCTCGTCCTGCTGGACCAGTTCCCCGGCAAGCAGCCGCTGCATTTGCGCTGCATCCGGCAATTCCGGCTCCGGCCCGGTGGCCGTGCCGTACACAGGCATAGCGCACAGCAGACTGACCGCCAGGCAGGCGGTGCAGCACAGTCGGGACTTCAACCACAGCGATACCATGTCCCATTATGCCGCCAGCGGCGAGGTTCGGGTGGAAACCCATCATTCATCTACTCTGTGAATGATTATTTCATTTTGAATATATA